>NZ_JASJOJ010000026.1:0-62382 GCF_038519165.1 Photobacterium sp. SP02 | reverse complement strand
ACAGATTGCATGGTCAAATTGTTAAAGAGCTTTTCCAGACTTGCCGTTGGCTTGTCGTGGACAGGGCGGCTATTCTAACGAATCAAACAAAGTAGTCAAACAATTTTTTATTTGCTTTCTTTGTGCCGCCTTTCATCAAAACCGGACTGATGTTTTCATCCGTTCCCGTCTTGGTGAGGCGGCATTATAGAGACTTGGAAAAGACTGACAACCCTTTTCTTAATAAAAAATGTTTAACCGGTCATAATTTCAACTAATGTAAAAATATGCGCCTTAAGTCAACATTATACGATCAATACATTCACTTTCTGGTAATCGTAAAACTATGCACGTACTATTAATGTGATTAATTTGTTAAATAAATCGCCTTCTAACTTTTCAATCGATGACACTGTAGCTTGCCTATGAAATTTTCCAACTCACACACTATGATCATTGCGCTGATAACTCTTATCGGTGCCATCATATTTAGCTTCATTTCTTCTACCGCTGCGATAGCCTTCGCACTGGGTGCCGTCTTATCCGGTTTTGCCAATCATTACCTGAACACTAATCAGGATGAAAATATGATGGGCGATGAAAACCAGAGCAGTAAAACGCTCTATGTCGGAAACCTTCCCTATCGTGCTAACGAAAGTGAAGTTAAAGATTTATTCTCAGAGTACGGGGAGGTCTTTGCTGTTCGCTTGATGAAAGATAAACGAACAGGAAAAAGGCGTGGTTTCGGTTTTGTGGTCATGAGCAGTAAAGATGCTGACTACGCCGTCAGCAAACTTAATGAAAAAGAATTTGGCCAGCGTACATTAAAGGTACGTGAAGCCAACGACCCTAAGAATGAGGATAGTTAAGACTGATCACTTGACTCAGGTTCATGGCCCGTAAGCTGTGATTTAATGTCACAACATTGGCGTTCGCACCAGAATGATAGGTCAGGTTCTGCCATTGCGGTGACCTTTCTTTGGCCATGTCTCCTAACAGTGAATTGACCCGGCTAGCGATTGCGCTACCGGAGTCAATCACATTCGTTGCCTGGACAAACACCTGACTGATTTCATCTTTTATCAGCGGAAAGTGAGTACATCCGAGTACAACCGTATCAATTGCCGTATGAAACCAAGGCTGCAATATCCCGGTCAGCTCGTCCAGATCGACCTGAGCTCCCCGTAGTTTCATCTCTGCCATTTCAACCAGGCGCGTGTTGCCCAGCAAATGGACCTCGCAATCTGAAGCAAACTCCTGGATCAAAGCCTGAGTATATTGGCGTTTAACCGTAGCCGGTGTGGCTAACACGCCCAGGCTTTTCGTTTTACTCAGTAATGCCGCAGGCTTAATAGCAGGCACAACCCCAACCACAGGCAAACTCAGCGCAGCCCGCAGAGGCGGCAAGACAATAGTGCTTGCGGTATTACAGGCTATCACAACCAAATCTGCGTTATGTTTTGTAACCAGAGAAGACACAATGTGCAGGGTACGCTCGACCAATACCGCCTCGTCCAACTCACCATAGGGGAAAGCCGCATCATCAAATGCGTAGATGTATTGATAATGTGGCAGCTGGCGGTATATCTCCTGATAGACGGAGAGGCCGCCCACACCAGAATCAAAAATAAGGATGGTTTTCACAACGTCTTTCTGACTGCTCCAAGATAGAAGCCCTCATCATACTGGCTGACAGACAAAAGCCAACTATCACACATCAGTTTACTGTGAGTCTGGTTCTGAGATCCGATAGCGAAGATGATGAAACCGGCCTTGGTTGTCTATATGCAGTGGTTCAATCGCCAACTGCCCTGAAAAACAAGGGGCATGAACCACCAGAGTATGAAATTCGCCGTCTTCCCCGCAAGGGTCCACCTCGTCAGGCAACAGTGCGAGTAATGAGTGATTAAACCATTGACCGCAGAACTCACCACTGAGCTGGCTGGTATCCACAGTTGTTAGAATCGTTTTTATCCCCCGTTGCAGAATTTCCTCAGCCAGCAGCTGGCTGTCCTCACCCAGCAAGGGAAAGACACATTGCCAGCCGGCTGGCTCGATATAACTGCGACGATAGGTTTCAATACCATTACAAAACATGTCGCCAAATGCCACGGCTTCAACGGCCAATCCGCTATTGCGAATAGCCTCCACCACCAGCGACTGATACACGTCATTCGGAGGAAACACGTCAGGAAGCGGTATCTCAACCAAGGGGAGTCCTGTCAGCCGGGCTTGTGCCCGCACCACAGCGATTGGCGTTGCCTGAAACGGCACCTCGGTACCCACATAAGTGGTAAACAGACCCACGACGTCAAAGGCAGGGCTTTCTAATAAACGTAGAAGCGTCAGGGTAGAGTCTTTACCGGATGACCAACTGACTATCACTTTGGTTTTCATAAAAATCCATTTACCAACCAAGATAAAACCGCCCGAAGGCGGTTGTCATGGCTGTTAGAAGCGATAAGAAACAGTGGCAAAATAACTGCGCTCAGCAGAGTTATAGCCATAGGCTGTCACATACTCTTCGTCCAGCACATTGGCAATGCGTCCTTGCAAGGTCAGCGCCTCTGTCAAATAGTAGCTGGCAGCAACATCCAACAGGTGGTAGCTCTTCAACTTAACTTCTGGATTGGTGAAAGTGACTGGGTCAAAATACTGATCTCGGCTGTCCCCTTGATATAGGTAACTCATCTCTAACTGATAAGAATCAGCCAGGTAACTGGCGTTCCACTTCAGGACTTCATCAGGCACACGTCTTAGACGCTTCTTATCTCTTTCATTCTCATGCTCCATCAAATCCAGTGCGACATCGTGGTAAATAGAGCCAGTTGCAAAGCTTGCTGTCAGCTCAACCCCCTGAACTCGGACATCCTGATTCTCCAGTTGCTCGCCCTGACCCTGGTTGCGAATTTGATTGCTCACGGTGTTGTCATACACAGCGATACGCCAATCTAACAGCGAATGAGTACCTTCCAGTGCCAGTTCATAGTTTTCAGATTCTTCCGGCTCCAGGTCCGGATTAGCGAAGTTAGGCCAGTACAAATCGTTAAAGGTTGGGGCTTTAAAGCCTGTTCCCGCATTCGCCGTTACCCGCATCTGCTCGACAAAACGCCAACCAGCACCCAGTTGCCATGATGTATAAGATCCGTAATGTTCATTATCGTCATATCGCAAACTGGCTTCGAGCTGGACATCATCCGCATCCCGCCAAACCGTAATATATCCGGCATCATTACGGCGGCTCTCTTTATCATAAGATTCAAATTGACCTGAAAAACTGTTCCAAAGATCGGAATCACTTACCTTATCTTCAACCAAGTCAACACCCAGCCCAACATAAAAGTGCTCTGTCAGCTGATAGCTGTTATTCCAGTTAATTTGAGTACGGTCAGTAACAATCGTACTGCCCGGCTGATTACCCTTGTTCTCTCCTTCGTCACGGTTAACACCAAGCAGTAGCGAAGACGTTAAACGATCCGAGGCGTAACTCACCTGACCAGAAACATTATAAAATACGTAATCAGCTTCGTTATTACCGAGGCTGTTAGTATAATCATACTCTGCATGACCATCATGATAGAAAGCGTTCACAACAGCACGCCATTCATTGTTCAGCACAACACCAAACTCTCCGAGAACATCCTTACTTTTAAAGCCATCTTCATCTTTTTGATCTTCGAGCCAGGCACCAGATGAAAAGTCAGCAACATTAAAGCTATCCGCCTGTTCAAAATTACCAGCCACTTTGGCCCAAGCTTTCTCAGTCAAACGGCCTGCAACACTTCCTTTGGTTTGGTAATAGCCATCGCTACCAATACCGGCTGCAATTCGGCCCTGTAAAGCATCAGGCTGCGTGGTAGTAATGATATTAATCACCCCTGCAGTGGCATCTGCACCATACATCGCAGCACGGGTACCCCTGATAAATTCAATACTTTCAACCCCTGTCAGCGGGAGCTGTCCCAGATTGACTCCGCCCGCCGTTGCACTACCCAAGCGTACGCCGTTCATCATAATCAGAACATTTTGACTCCCGTGCACAGAAACGGTTGTCAATTGACCAAATCCGCCGTTCGCGGCAATCGTCACCCCCGGAAGACGGCGTAATACTTCTGCCAGTGACTTGGCTTGAATAGCATCAATATCAGCTTTAGTGACCACTGAAACAGGCGCAATGAGGTTCTTGGCAGACTGCTCAAAACGGTTGGCGGTCACCACCATGGTCTCATCGGTGGTGGTCTGGGCGGAAACGAGCGAGGATTGCAGACACAAAGGTGCCAACGCCACGGCTAAAAGCGTTTTTTTCATTGTCATGGATACCTTAAATCGCGTTGAAATCTGGGCAGTCTCCATACTGCCTGTCTCGCTGGTCGGTCTTCGGACTTGAGAGCATGGTTGAACAACCGCCTAGGACAACGACTTCCCATTTCGGCTGGCCGGCATTGCGCTTGCCTGATGAAACAGTGTCTGGCTATCAGCCTTGTGTCTTTCGTTCTCTCTTACCGCTGCGCGTCAGTTACGGATTCTCACCGTATTCCCCGCCTGCGAACAGGCAAACCAGCGCAGCGGAATGCTAGTTTTCCCGGTCGGAATTGTCTAGTTTAGTTTGCTATTAGTCATGACAAATCTATCTGGCCTGCACTTTTCTCCCCCCTTTCACTGGACATCAGTCAACAATGCAATAAAATCTGCGCTCTTATTTTGAGCAGTTTTGAGGCAACACCATGGCAGCAACCCCAATCAACCCCGCCACCTACCAAGCACAACTGGACGAAAAGGCCGAGCGTATGCAAGCGCTGTTTGCTGACGTAGAAACCCCGGAGTTGGAGGTGTTCGCTTCTCCTGCTCAACACTACCGTATGCGTGCTGAGTTTCGTGTCTGGCATGAAGGTGAAGACCTGTATTACATCATGTTCAATCAGGAAACCCGCGAGAAGTACCGGGTCGATCAGTTTCCGCAAGCCAGCCGTCTGATCAATGATTTGATGCCGCTGCTGGTAGATGCCATGAAGCCGAACCGGGCACTGCGTCATAAGCTGTTCCAGGTCGATTTCCTGTCCACGCTGAGCGGAGAGATTCTGGTTTCCCTGCTATATCACCGTCAACTGGATGATCTGTGGGTCGCAGAAGCCAGAGCCCTGAAGCAAAGGCTGAATGATGAAGGGTTCAATCTCAACCTGATCGGCCGTGCACGTAAACAGAAAGTTGTGCTGGATCAGGATTATGTGATTGAAAAACTGACTGTTCACGATCAAACACTGACCTATCAGCAGGTAGAAAACAGTTTTACTCAGCCGAACGGCGAAGTGGCGCAAAAGATGCTGGAGTGGGCGGTAGACTGCACCCAGGACAGCGAAGGCGATCTGCTGGAACTATATTGCGGCAACGGCAACTTCTCGCTGGCACTGGCGAAGAACTTTGACCGGGTGCTGGCCACTGAGCTGGCCAAGCCTTCAGTAGAATCAGCGCAGTACAACATTGCAGCGAACAAGATCGACAATGTACAGATCATCCGTATGTCTGCTGAAGAGTTTACTCAGGCGATGGAAGGGCAGCGCGAATTCCGGCGCCTGAAAGACAATAACATTGATCTCAGCAGCTACAACTGCAACACCATTTTTGTTGATCCGCCCCGCTCAGGCATGGACGAGGATACCTGTCGCATGGTTCAGGCCTATGAGCGTATTGTCTATATCTCCTGTAACCCGGACACGCTAAAAGCTAACCTGGAGATTCTGGGTCAGACCCATCGCATTACCCGGTTTGCGCTGTTTGATCAGTTCCCTTACACCCACCACATGGAAGCAGGTGTGATGCTGGAGCGCAAATAATCCCGAGCGAAAACAGTAAAAACGAAAAAGGCGCCTCAGGCGCCTTTTCTGTCTTTCATGCTGAGAGATTATGCATCATCCTGAGCTTTGGATTTCGATTTCGGCTTCATCACACCCATGCGGTAAGCGACCCACAACAGCAGCGCTAAACAGATCATCAACGGCAGAAAGTTAGAGCCCATATCCGGTGCCTGCGCGCGCAGAAAGGCAGAATAGCCAAAGGCGCCGACCAGAAACAAAGCAAAGGCAATGGCCGGGGTCCCTTCTGCCATCGGGCGTGTCAGGTAGTCCTGATACATGCAATACACAGTCATCACAAAAGCAATCACCGGAAAAATAGAAAAAGCGACAGCACTGGAGGTAAATACTGCCAGCGTGGCGTTACCGCACAGTCCTGCTAACAGTGACAGGATTAAGGTCTTGCGTTCTGCTTTAACTTGTTGCTTGTCCATATCTTCACCAACATACTCAATTAAGGTTTATGCGCCAGCGTGTTGCGCTCACGCTCTTTACGATACCAGTAAGCTCCTTTGGCGATCATTCGCAGTTGCATGATTAAGCGCTCTGCATGTTCTGCCCGCGACTGACTGTCCAGATCCAGAGCATCGGCTCCTGAGCTGAACACCAAAGTGACTAACGCTTCAGCCTGGATATAAGCTTCTTCGTGCCGGCTCCCGCCTTTGGCTTCCAGATACTCAGTGAGTTCCGCCACGAAGTGCTGAATTTCTCTCGCCACAGCAGCACGGAATGCCGGCGAGGTGCCGGATCGTTCCCGTAACAGCAAACGGAAAACGTTCGGGCTGCTTTCAATAAATTCCATGAAGGTTTCAACAGAAGTGCGGATAACACTGCCTTCTTCCGCAATGCGCTGGCGAGCCTGACGCATCAGCTGGCGAAGCAGTAAGCCACCTTCATCAACCAATGTTAGTCCAAGTTCATCCATATCTTTGAAGTGACGATAAAAAGATGTGGGTGCTATACCAGCTTCACGCGCAACTTCGCGCAAACTGAGATTGGAAAAACTACGCTCAGCACTGAGCTGGTTAAAGGCTGCGTTAATCAGTGAACGCCGGGTTTTTTCTTTTTGTTGGGCCCTGATCCCCATGGGTTCCTGCTTCTGTTCAGTTGCCAGTTTGAGTCTCACTATACCCGCTTTCAGCCACTTGATCAGCGTCAATCCACACTTTGCCGGTGGGAATACTAACGGCCCTGTCAGGTGGAAGCAAAATCACAAACGTCATTTTCCCTGTCGGCTCACAAACTGCTGTCTGCCAGCGATAAAAATGAGGGTTTCTTCTGCCACAACGTGATCCTACGCGCTCTATCGGGGAGTCGCGATTTTCCCTTCGATTGGAAAGCGTTACACTCCGCACCACAGAAACAATCGGATAAATAAGGCGGCCCATGAGCACTCAACACCCCACGACTCCTTCTCACTATGATGTGATTATTATCGGCAGCGGACCCGGAGGCGAAGGGGCCGCCATGGGACTGACCAAAGCGGGTTTCAGTGTCGCTATCATTGAACGCGAAAGCCGCGTCGGCGGCGGCTGTACCCATTGGGGCACTATCCCGTCTAAAGCGCTGCGCCATGCGGTCAGCCGTATTATCGAATTCAATAAAAACCCGCTCTACAGCAAGAACACCACCACGCTGCACAGTACCTTCAGCCAGATTCTGGGGCACGCGCAAACAGTGGTCAGTAAGCAAACGAGAATGCGCCAGGGCTTTTATGATCGCAACAGTTGCCCCATCATTGCCGGTGAAGCCAGTTTTGTCGATAAAAACACCATACGTGTTCGTAATCACGACGGCAGCCATGACACCTATACCGCCGATAAATTCGTGATTGCCACCGGCTCACGTCCTTACCAGCCCAAAGATGTCGACTTCACCCACCAGCGCATCTATGACAGTGACTCCGTTCTGCGTCTGCAGCACGACCCGCGCCACATTATTATTTATGGGGCCGGGGTGATCGGCAGTGAATATGCCTCTATCTTCCGTGGCCTGGGGGTAAAAGTTGACCTCATCAACACCCGCCAGCGGCTGCTGGAATTTCTTGATAACGAGATCTCCGATTCGCTGTCTTACCACCTGTGGAACAACGGTGTGATGATCCGCAGCGGGGAGGCCTACAGCAAGATTGAAGGCACGGAAGACGGCGTGATCCTGCATCTGGAATCCGGCAAGAAAATGAAAGCCGACTGTCTGCTGTACGCCAACGGCCGGACAGGTAACACAGATCGCCTCAACCTGGAGGTGGTCGGGCTGACACCAGACTCACGCGGCCAGCTGTCCGTCGACCAAAACTACTGCACCGAGGCCGATAACATTTATGCGGTGGGTGATGTGATTGGCTATCCGAGTCTGGCGAGCGCCGCCTATGATCAGGGCCGCTTCGTGGCGCAGGCCATAGCAACCGGTCAGGCTCAGGGCCAGCTGATCGATCACATCCCAACCGGTATCTACACCATTCCTGAAATCAGCTCTGTGGGTAAAACCGAGCAGCAGCTGACTGCGGAAAAAGTGCCGTATGAAGTGGGACGAGCGCAATTCAAACACCTGGCCCGGGCACAAATAGCCGGTACCGATGTCGGCAGCCTGAAGATACTGTTCCACCGCGAAACCAAAGAGATCTTAGGGATCCACTGCTTCGGCGAGCGGGCGTCAGAGATCATTCACATCGGCCAGGCGATCATGGAGCAGAAAAACGGCGGTAACAGCATAGATTACTTCGTCAATACCACCTTTAACTACCCGACCATGGCTGAAGCCTACCGGGTGGCAGCACTGAATGGACTGAACCGTCTGTTTTGAAAGCACCACTCCCCAGCCGATGCTGTGGAGCGCTACACACCATAAAAAAACGGCGCTCTAGGCGCCGTTTTTGCGATTGGGACTTTTGCCATTAGGACTTTGCTTAGCGGCGATTACCGCGATACGCCGGTGATGGGTTAAGTACCATATGACGGTTGATGTCTTTAAACAGCAGGTAGCGGAAACGACCCGGGCCACCGGCATAACATGCCTGCGGGCAGAAAGCGCGTAACCACATATAGTCGCCGGCTTCCACTTCCACCCAGTCCTGATTTAAGTGATAAACCGCTTTACCTTCCAGTACGTACAGACCATGTTCCATCACATGCGTTTCATCAAACGGAATGATCCCACCGGGTTGGAAGGTCACTATGTTCACTTGCATGTCGTGACGCATATCCGCCGAATCAACAAAGCGGGTTGTCGCCCAGGCATCATTGGTGTCTGGCATCGGCGTTGGCTCGATGTCATTCTCGTTGGTCACAAAGGCGTCAGGTACCTCAATGCCTTCAACAAATTCATAGGCCTTGCGAATCCAGTGGAAACGCACCGGCGCATCGCCATTGTTTTTCAGGCTCCACTTGGCTGATGGCGGCAGATAGGCATAACCGCCGGTTTCCATCTGATATTGCTCGCCTTCCAGCGTCAGGGTCATCTCGCCTTCGACCACAAACAGCACGCCTTCCGCACCCGCATCCAGTTCGGGTTTGTCGCTGCCGCCCTGCGGGGAGACTTCCATGATGTAATGGGAGAAAGTTTCAGAAAAGCCACTCATTGGCCGGGCAATCACCCACAGCCGGGTATTGTCCCAGAACGGCAGAAAGCTGGTCACGATATCACTCATCACTCCCTTAGGAATGATGGCATAGGCTTCGGTAAAAACCGCGCGGTCAGAGAGAATCTGGGTTTGCGGTGGCAGTCCACCTGTGGGGGCATAATAAGTGTTCCGGGCCATAACATATGTCCTTTCATGTATAGCAGTATTACTGCGCCAATGGATAAGCAGAGTCTTGACGAGGCTGCTGTTTCAATTCTGAATTGTGTTGATTGTAGATCATGGCAATTTGATTTATAAATTAAATAACTTAATGCCAAGTAGTGGAATTCCCACTGATAACAGATTATGAATCACAACAAGACGTTAGACCCGGTGCTGCTGCGCAGCTTTGTCGCCGTGGTCGATTCCGGCAGCTTTACCCGGGCCGCCGACAGCACCCACCTGACTCAGTCGACGGTCAGCCAGCAGGTCCGTAAGCTTGAGTCTCAGCTCGGCTGCGAACTGCTGCACCGCAAAGGCCGCTATGTCACAGCGACGCTGGAAGGCGAGCGGGTGCTCAATTATGCCCGCCGCATCCTGCAATTGATGAATGAAGCGGTCGTGCAGACCAGTGTCAGCGCCGAACAGCAAAAGATCCGGCTTGGGGTGCCGGAGGACTTTGCCACTCACGCCATCATGCCCACGCTGCATGCTTTCTCGACTGAATTTCCGGGCATCCGGTTGGAAGTAAAAAGTGGCTTATGCAGCGATATATGGCGGAAATTTCAGAGTAACGAGCTGGATTTAGCCCTGGTCAAGCAGCGGCAGGGCAGTCTGCCGGGGTTAGCCAGCTGGCCGGAGCCCTTGTGCTGGATTGATAGTCTGCACAGCAACAACCTCGACCGGCAGCCGGTGCCTCTGGTGTCTTTTCCGATTGGCGGCCTGTACCGCAATGAAATGGCCCATACGTTTGACAGCCTGGGCAGAAGCTGGCGCCTGGCCTACGTCAGTACCAGTTTGTCGGGGGTGTGCTGTGCCGTGGAGGCCGGACTGGGTATTTCGCTGCTGCCAAGAAGGCTGGTGACCGAGCACCACAGAATTCTGGATGAAGATGACGGACTGCCGCCGGTGCAGGATATGGAAGTGACCCTGCATACCCAGGATAAGCTGTCGGCGCTGAGCAAAACCCTGGCAGAGCGACTGATCAGTACCTGCGATCGCATCTTTGAACATGATGTCTGATGCCGGATTTGACCAGGCGGCTGGAAACGCACCCTGGCCTCTGTCTGAAAAAAGGCCAGAGCAATGTGTTAACGGGCTTCCATCATCCGGTTGTCCGGGGTCAGGATATCTGCCCAGGGCAGGCTTTCATCGCCCAGCGTAATAAAATTCGGGTTCTCCAGCGTGTGGCGCTCATTGTAAGACAGAGGTGTCAGGTGGGTATTGAGAATGCGTCCGCCCGCCTCTTCCACAATGCACTGGGTCGCCGCTGTGTCCCACTCGCCGGTGGGGCCCAGACGCAGGTAACAATCGACCGCCCCTTCTGCCACCAGACAGGATTTCAGGGCCGCTGACCCCAGCGGGACTAAGTCGTAATTCAGCGCCGGATCCAGCCGGTTGGTGATCGCCCGGATATCCTGGCGGCGGCTGATAGCCACTGCTATCGACCGAGTCGGCCCTTCGTGCTTGTGGGTCGAGATGGAGACAGTTTCACCTTCGGGGGTAATTTTCCAGGCCCCCTGCCGGCGGCTGGCGTAGTAAACAACGCCTGATACCGGCGCATACACCACGCCCATCACAGGGTGATTGTTCTCAACCAGGGCGATGATTGTGGCAAAATCGCCACTGCCGGCGATGAACTCTTGTGTACCGTCGAGAGGATCGACCAACCAGTAACGATCCCACTGCTGGCGCTCTTCCAGCGGAATGGCAGCATCTTCTTCGGACAACACAGGAATATCCGGCGTCAGTTCGGTTAACCTTTCCAGCACCAGTTTATGGGCGGCCAGATCTGCGCTGGTCACAGGTGTATTGTCAGTCTTGATCTGTTTCTCGAACTGACCGCGCTGATAAATATCAAGGATCACCTGCCCCGATTCCCGGGCAATTTCTATCACGGATGGAATTAGCGTCGACAGCTCCATCTCACACTCCTGCTAGGATAAGTACTTCAATGCCAGAAACAAGGCGGTGATGCTTCTGGCTTCAGCAAAATCAAGATGGCTCAGTAATTCTTCGGCCTGCGACAATGGCCAGCGTACAATGTCCAGCGGCTCAGGTTCATCGCCGACCAGTTTTTCGGGAAATAAATCCTGTGCGAGAAACAGCGTCATCCTGCTGGAAAAATAAGACGGTGCCAGCACCACTTCTTTCATTGGCACTAACTGTCTGGCACCAAAACCAATCTCTTCTTTCATTTCCCGGTTAGCGGCTTCGTCGGCCGTTTCGCCGTGGTCAATCAATCCCTTGGGAAAGCCGAGTTCATAGCGATCCGTACCCGCTGAGTACTCACGCACCAGCAAGAGATCCCCCTCGGCCGTCACAGGCACCACCATCACAGCATGCCGGCCGCTGGGTTTCATACGCTCATAGGTACGGGTCTCACCGTTACTGAAACGGAGATCCAGAGACTCTATTTTAAACAGGCGGGATTGTGCCACCACCTCGGTTGCCAGAATTGTCGGTTTCTTATTCTCTGCCGCCATCGTATTTCCCTGTCACTTGGTCTGTCTGCTATTAAATGGCATGGCGGTCATGAAATAAAGGAAAAATGCGTATTCAGACAGATTTGATTTTCCTCACCCCGCCAGACCAGGTGTCGCTGCACAGCCTGTGGCTTACAGGCGACCTGTATAACGAATAGGATAACGGCCATTGGCATCCGGGTTGCCCAGCCATTTCAGCTGTTCCTGTAACCCGGATGGCAGCTCGGCGCCCGGCTTAAACCAGCCGTTCAGGTTATAGCGCTGATCCGTGGTTAAGCCCGCTTGCCATTCGCTGCTGACCTGAGCCGAAGCCTGATTGGCAGTCGCTGCCAGTTGCCCGTCATTGCAGCTCACATCCGCCAGTACCTGACCGGGATCGACGTCACCCAGCGGGGTGCCTATGCTGGCTCCGCTCCACACCAGTGCGCCGTCCAGCGACTGGCAGTAAGGCAGCGCAAACCTGTAGTCACGAACGGTGAGTTCGAAGTTACCGCCCAGATTCAAAGGCACCGGAAGGCGTGCATACTGAATCGCCTGCTGGGCAGGCAGAGATAACAGCAAGTTCTGTGCATACAGGCCGCTGAGATCCGCACCCATCAAACCTCGTCCTCTCAGCCCCAGATCACTGCCCTGGCCCAGTCGCACCGCAAATTCAGCATTGGCACTCAGCAGCTTCCACGGACTGAGTTCCCAGTAAACCTGCCCCAGGTTCCACTGCTGCCAACGAACCTGACTCGCGGCCCCTTGCCAGGGCGTTCCGCTGATGCCGGTCACCGACAGTCCGGGCACCTTGGGCACATACTGCCACACCCAGCTCGCCGGCAAATGCACCAGCAGACTTACAATCAGGGCCAGCGCAAAACTCACCCCTAACAATATGTTGTACCTCACGCTTAGCCTCGTCCCAGCTGTAAACGGTTCACTTCTACCAGCCCCGCCTGATTGGTTTTTGATACATCCAGAAACTGCGCTTCAATACCGTGTTCTTCACGCAGAAAAGCCAGCCAGTTAACTAATGTATTAAAGGGCAAAGGCTGCACCCAAACCTGAACGGCTTCGTCACGCGGCTGCATTCTGATCAATTCAATGCGAAACCGGCGCGTGGTTTCATTGACGACCTGATTCAGCCCCTGGGGGCTGACACTGCCGGTTGCGCCGGTTTTAGCCCGCAACGCGGTAATATCGTCAGCCTTCTCGCTGACCCAGCTCAGTAGCTGACGCTCTGTCTGCAGATTTTGCTCGGCAGAGTCAGCCCTTTGTGCCATCGGCTGCCAAATGCCCCAGTACAGCACCGCAATCACCAGTGCGATTGCGCCGCCAATCACCAGACGCTGCTCTCGCGCGCTTAATGCTTTAAACCACTGATTCACGAACGTCTCCTCAGCACCAGCGCACCACTTACCTGTTGGCCGTCACGGTTAAGCTGGCCCTGTTCAACTTCAAATCCTTCCACCAGCAAAACCCTGAGCTGTTCGAAATGCTGGAATTCACCCGCCACCGCCTGCAACCTCAGTTCATGGCGGTTGTGGTCGTATTTCAGATTCTGCACCGAGATCTGCGGCACTTTCAGTAACGCCGGACGCAGCTCAATCAGCCAGGGCAATACCCCCTGACCCGACTCCGCACCGCCGAGGCGTGACAGTTCCTGATTCATCTGGCGTTTCAGGTAACTGCTGGTGGGAATATTGTTAAATTGCGGCAGTACCTGGCGAAAAATACGTTCACTCTCGGTTTTATAGGCCAGTGCCTGATTTTCCATGCCCTGCACACGCACCACATATTCAGCCACCAGCACGCCCAGTACCAGCACAGCGGCAATGCCCACTTTTCGCCAGGGCTTAAGCGCTTTGTGCCAGGTCGGTTGCAGTTTATAAGGACCGGACAGTAAATTGACTTTGCTGTCATCAGCCCCTTTTGCCAATAGGGCCATCACCAGCTCAGGAGCTTCGGCCTGCCAGTGTCCGGGCATGCCGGATGGCGCTGGGGTGAAATGACGAATTCGGTGCTGGCTGACTGAGTCTTCCGCGTCGTCCGTCAACGCCTCGGCCGCGGTTTGCGCATCGGCGCTCTGCGCTTCTGGGGATTCCTCTTCCAGCACCTGGCTGATTAATGGCACCTGTTGCGCCATCATCCAGCTCGCCAGCCATTCGGTGTCGGCGCAAATGCCCTGGGTCGCCGACTGGCGCAATAGCCACTGACCATCAATTTCGGCGGCACTGTAGCTATTGTCAAAGGCCGGCAAACAGAGACAGTCTGGAATGATTTTTCGTACCGCCAGCCCGGCATCATCACATAACGACAACCAGTACTGCATCCGCTGATGTCCGACGACAGCAACGTCCGCCTTATCGGCTTCCCGCTTAAGCATATGAATGTGCAGGTCATCAACATCCTGCGCCAGCTCTTCTTCCAGCAGATACGGCAGTACCTGTGCCAGTTGACGCCCGGACCCGGATGGGATCGATACCTGGCTCAACAGCACATCACTGCCTGATACCAGCAGATACACAGGCCGGCTTTCCCCGTATGCCGCCAGCTCGCCCAGCTGACCAGTGTCAGCCAGTTCACCCGAGGCAATCACTTCCTGTTGCTGTGGCGACCAGACCAGCCAATGTACCGGCCCGTCAGGACGGCTACTCAGCCTTATCGTCAGAAACTCGCTCACTCATTCCTCCATAACGGCGACGTACGACAGTCACCTTGTTCTCCCCGTCTCGTTTGAGCAGGGCTAATATTCGCAATCGCGCACGATCCACTGTCACTTCAGCATCGAGCTCAAAAAAATCACTTTTTACGGCCAGGTAAGATTTCGCCTGCTTGCGCGCCGCTTCAGTCAGCCGGTTAACGGCCCCTTCGGCCAGAAAGGCATCCACATCCTGCCAGCCGTCATAGGGGCGGTTCTCTATCAACTGACGGGCATCATCCAGGCTCAGCTCCGGGCTGAATACGCCGACCAGCAACGCTGCCTGAGCAGGCTGGATCGTATTGACATTGATCAGCAGATCGGTCGACGGTAAGGCACATAATAAAGGGCGAGCCTGCTGGTACATGGTGGCACTCACGCCATTCACCGCGCGAAACTCGCTCACATCTGCCATCAGATTTCTGGGCGGCAGGTACGCCGGTGAAAACCCTTCATAGCTGCTGTCGCCTGCACCGTAGGCGCTGTACACTGTCTCGTCGGGATCGACGTACTCCCATACCGAATCCGCCGCCACTTCCGCTTCATAGCTTTCCGCTCCCGCTTCTTCTAACAGGGCCTGCAGAAAACGTACCCGGAACGGCTTCTGGCTGCGATCCTGCTCAGGCGCCTGACCCGACAAGGCATTCAGGTTATAGCACGCCTGCAGATCATAGATATTTCCCTGCACTTCGCCATTATCCAGCGGATAGCTCTGGCCTTCGGTTGCCCAGACCTGGCTTAAGTTAACAGTGTCACTGTCCGCCAGACTCTGTTCTATCGCCACTTTGGCCAACTGCTCCATACCCTGGCTGTACCAGTAGGCCTGCTGGTTAAAAACCTGATTCTCAACCCGATAAAAATTCAGCTGCAGACGATCTGTCATCTGAACCGCCAGCAAGGTCATCATGGCTAACAGCAGCAGGGCAACAATCAGGGCCACCCCTTGCTGTCTGGCAGGAGACTGTCTCATGAGGCGGTGTCCTCATCCGGCTTTGCTGCGTCCGGTAATACCGCTTCCGGCAGCATATACACACGCTCTATCTTGCCCAGATCTTCCAGTGTCAGGGTGACAGCAATGCCCTTGGGCAATCTGGTGTTATCTGACCAGGCTTCCTGCCAGCCTTGCGGGCCATAATAGCTAAACGACAAAGCCGTCACACCTTGCAGCACCTTACGCACCAAAGGCTCAGTGCCTACCACAGTATCAGGATAGCGAAACCACACCCGCTCGAGTTGTTCATCAATAATGCGATAGCCCACCCGGAGGATCTCACTGCGGGGAAACATTTGCTGCGGGTTCTGCCAGCCATCACGGGTAAAAATAATGCCGTCGCTCGCAGAGTCGAGCAGGTATTCACCGCTCTGCAACAAAGGGCCACTCTCGTTATTGCCCTGCTGCCTGACCTGACGGCCGATAATCTGACGAAAATCGTTGTCCAGCATCAGCATGGCCCGCTGGATTTCCTGTAGCCGCTGATTATGTTCCCGCGACTGTTCATCGCTGCGCTGCACCCCGTTCATGACCTGATAGGCCGACAAGCTGAACATAGCAAACACCGCAATAGCCACCAGTACTTCGAGCAGTGTAAATCCCGCGTGCCGTGATAATGGCTGACGATGCTCAGTTCTCAATATAAGTCCTTAAGGTCGCCACCCTGTCTTTCAGCGCTTCATCGGTAGCGACAACAATATCCAGGGCTCGAAGGTAACCATCCGCTGTGGCGGTGCTTTTTATTGACCAGTACCATTGCCGCCCGGCGAGCTCAGATTTGCCTTTCTTCTCGGCAGTCAGCCGCTCGCCTGCAATACGAATTCGGGCCAGCTCATTATCCGCCACCATGGTGGCAAAGGTTTTCTGCTCCAGGTAACCCATGGCGTTGATGTGCTGTCCGACCGCCTTCATCACACTCAGGGCGGCCGTCGCAAAAATGGCCATGGCAACCAGCACTTCCAGTAATGTGAAGCCCGTTTGAGAAGATAATTTCCGCCGGGAACTCATTGGCCTGACTCCTCCCGGGTAGCGCCCGGTTCAAGCAGGTGCAGTTGTCCGACTTCATCGGCTTCGACTGTCCAGATATCGCCTGCTCCGCTGGCATCAAACGACACAGTAAAAGGCGTATACTCACCACTGGACATCACGATAATCTGCGGTGGTTTGGCTTTTTGATCTTCTTCACTGGCAAACAGGTCCTCGTCAAACAGCGAACCGGGTTCGAACAAACGATCCTCGTCCTGCCAGGCGTCACTGCCAACCTTGACTTCCATGCCGAGCGTATCGGGCAAAGTGACTTCGCTGAAGTAACGTGAATCCTTGAGGGGTTGCCAGCCTTTCGGGTCCAGTTCAAAAAACTGGTAGCCCTGCCTGTCAACCCGGACACCGTAATCACGGCCATTGAGCATGGCATCTTCACCCAGCAGTTGCACCAGATAATAAAATCGCTGTGATTCTTCTTTCAGCACCTCATTTTTAGGCGCCGGCAGCGTCATCACAACGGCTACAGCGCTGGTGGCCAGCAGCACCAGCACCAGCATCAGTTCAATCAGCGTAAATCCGGCAGCTGCACGTTTCATAGCTTGAATTAACGGTAATCCAGCATATTCCAGTTGCCGATATCGGTATTGACCTCTTCACCGCCTTCCTGACCGTCAGCACCTAAGCTGAAGACATCTACCGGGCCATGTTCACCAGGCATCACGTAGTTATAGTCGTTACCCCAAGGGTCTTTCGGCAGACGCTTGATATAGCCACCATTACGGTAATTACGAGGTTCAGGGCTTGACGAAGGCGCAGTCACCAGCGCATCCAGGCCTTGATCTGTGGTTGGATAAACACTGTTATCCAGCTTATACATATCCAATGCCTGCTCCAGCGCACCAATATCGGTCACGACTTTCTGCTGATCAGCCTTTTCTTTATTACCCAGCAAATTCGGGACGACCAGACTGGCCAGGACGCCCAGAATCACGATAACCACCATGACTTCCAGCAGGGTAAAACCGCGTTGTTGACGTTGCATTAACACACCTCCAAAAGGGAAAACTACATGCCCACCATGTTATTCAGGGCAATGATTGGCATCAGAGTCGCGATGACGATAAACATCACCACCCCAGCCATTACTACAATCAAAAGGGGTTCAAACACCCCCAGTGCCATGTTGACCAAAGATTCAAAATCTCTGTCCTGATTATCGGCCGCCCGGGTCAGCATCTGCTCCAGCTCGCCACTGCGCTCACCACTGGCTATCATGTGAAGCATCATGGGCGGAAACAGCTTAGTTTGTTCCAGTGAGACGCGAAGACTGGCGCCTTCCCTGACCTTATCGGCCGCCTCAAGGATTTCCTGATTCACCCAGGTATTGGTCATGACCTGAGAGGCCACCTTCATTCCATCAAGCAAAGGGATGGCACTGGAGGTACAAATCGACAGCGTGCGGGCGAAACGGGATGTGTTCAGGCCACGCGCCACTTTACCGATAACAGGAACACCCATCATTCGCCTGTCCCAGCGCAGCCGCAGATCCGGACGACGCAACGCCATCCGGATACCCGCAATCAGCAGTATGATGACCAGTACGACGGCCAGTCCCCAGTGCTGAACAAAATTACTGGCGGCCAGCAACACCTGAGTGATCTGCGGCAATTCCTGCCCCATGTGGACAAACTGATCCACAATTTTCGGCACCACAGTGGCCAGCAAAAAAGCCACCACAGACACAGCGACCAGGGTCAGCATGGTCGGGTAAATCAGCGCTTGCTGCAGCTTACTGCGCATTTTCTGCCGATTTTCCGTGTAATCGGCCAGACGGTTGAGCACGGTATCGAGATGGCCGGATTTTTCCCCTGCCGAGACCATGGCCCGAAACAGCTGATCAAAGATATGAGGGAATTCTGCCATGCTGTCTGCCAGGGTGTAGCCTTCGACCACTCTTGAGCGCACCGCCAGCATCATATTTTTCAGGCGGACTTTTTCGCTCTGCTCAGCCACCGCGCGCAAACACTCTTCTAACGGCATCCCCGCCTGCACCAAGGTCGCCAGCTGGCGGGTCAGCAGGGACAGCTCATTGGTGCTGATCCCGCGGCGAAACGCAATCCGCCCGCCGGCCTTGCGCTTTTCACGCTCATGACTCTGACTGACTTCAACCGGGATCAATCCCTGCTCGCGCAATTGCTGGCGAAGCTGGCGGGCCGTGTCGGCTTCCATGACGCCTTTTTTCTGGCGTCCTTTGGTATCCAGGGCCTTATATTCAAATGCTGCCATCAGCCCTCCCTGGTCACTCGCATCACTTCTTCAAGCGTAGTGATACCCTGGCGGACTTTGGCCAGACCATCATCGCGGATACTCGGGGTGTGCTGGCGGATCACTCTCTCTATCGCCTGCTCGCCGGCATCGGCATGGATCAGCTCCTGTACCTGTTCGTCCACCAGCAGCAGTTCGTGAATCCCGGTCCGGCCACGATAGCCTTTGTTATTACAATGCTCACAGCCGACGGCATGGTAGAGGGTCAATGACTCATATTCCGGCACATCGAACAGCTTTTTCTGTTCACTGTCAGCCTGATAGGGATCGCGGCAATGGGGACACAGCGTCCGTACCAGACGTTGCGCCAGTACCCCCAGTAAAGAGGAAGAGACCAGGAAAGGCTCAATACCCATATCGCGCAAACGGGTCACCGCACCAATCGCGGTGTTGGTATGCAGAGTCGACATCACCATGTGACCGGTCAGGGAGGCCTGCACCGCAATGGAGGCGGTTTCCAGGTCACGGATCTCACCGACCATCACCACATCCGGGTCCTGACGCAGAATCGCCCGCAGCCCACGGGCAAAGGTCATGTCCACTTTGGTATTCACCTGCGTCTGACCTATGCCATCGATATCAAATTCAATCGGATCTTCGACCGTCAGGATATTGCGCTCATGGCTGTTCAGCTCCTGCAGGCCGGCATATAAAGTGGTCGATTTACCCGAACCGGTCGGGCCTGTCACCAGTATGATGCCGTGCGGACGGGCAATCAGGTACTGGAAGCTTTTATGGATACGGGGCGTCATGCCCAGGCTGTGTAAATCCAGCCGGGTCGCATTTTTATCCAGCAAACGCAATACGACACGCTCGCCGTGCGAGGACGGCATGGTTGACACCCGCACGTCTACCGCCCGGCCGCCGATGCGCAAAGAGATCCGGCCATCCTGAGGCACGCGCTTCTCGGCGATGTCCAGCCGGGCCATGACTTTGATCCGGGAGACCAGCAGCGGCGCCAGCTTGCGGCTCGGGGTCAGCACCTCGCGCAGCACGCCATCGACGCGAAAACGAATCGACAAGGTTTTCTCAAAGGTCTCGATATGGATATCCGAGGCCCCTTCCTTGATAGCTTCGGCCAGCATGGCATTGATCAGCTTGATGATTGGCGCGTCATCTTCCGATTCCAGCAGATCTTCGGTTTGCGGCAACTCTTCAGCCAGCGAGAAAAAGTCATCGCTGTCAGAGCCCAGATCTTCCATCAACTGACGCGCTTCCGACGAATCACGCTGATAGGCATCGGTGAGGCGTTGTTCAAAAGCATGCGGTTCCAGCGCTTCAACGCGAAAACTGCGGCCAGACACCCGGCGCACTTCCGCCAGCACCACGGCTTTTAGCGGGCCGTCATGATACAGCACCCTACCGTGTTCACCCGTTTCAAGCACCACTTTATGACGCTTGGCGAAAGAAAACGGCAAACGGAACTGCACCAGATCGGCCGGGCGCAGCGTGTCCATCACTTCTCCTCCAGACGGGAGACAAATGCCCGTACTTCAGGGGGCAGAGAAATGTCTTCGCCATATCTCGGCAAGACCGGGGTTCTGGTTTCCGGCATCAGACGCAGGCCTTCATCGGCCTTATACAGCTGCTCTGCCCGGATATAGTTGTACTTACGCTGGGTAATCCCGTCGGCCGTGACGCCATCCCGGATAATGGTCGGCTTGATAAATACCATCAGGTTGGTTCTGCCCTTGCTGGTATTGTTGGATTTAAACAGGTGGCCCAGGATAGGAATATCGCCAAGAATCGGGATCTTGGATTCGTTTTCGTTGGTCTCGTCCTGGATCAGGCCGCCCAGGGCAATCATCTGTCCGTCCTGAATCAGCACAGAGGTGGTAAGTTGTCGCTTGGAGAAACGCACGTCAACCGCGCCGTTGGCGCCCAGTACGTTAGAGACTTCCTGCTCAATCTTAAGCTGCACAGAATCGCCTTCGTTAATTTGCGGCGTTACTTTGAGCTTGATACCCACTTCTTTACGTTCGACGGTCTGGAAAGGGTTGTCATTATTGGAGCTGGCCGTTGAGCCGGTCACCACAGGTACTTCCTCACCGACAATAAACGAAGCTTCGCCGTTGTCCATCACGGTAATACTGGGCGAAGACAGGATGTTAGATTCACGGTCTGTGGCCACCGCATTGACCAGCATGGTCCAGTCACCCATGATCAGGCCCAGCACCGCACCATTGGCACCGGACAGCACCTGACCCAGTGTCGAAAAATCGCCGCTTTCGGTGACTTCCACGTCAACCAGGTTGTTATTGTTGTCAAAGCGCTGCTCGGTCCGGGTGGTATCCTTCGCCTCTTCCAGACCAATCAGATACTGGCCGACAGGCACATTCGAGTTGTTAAACTGCACGATCCCGTTTTCTTTCGAGCCGTACTGAATACCGAAGTTGATACCGGCCCCTTCAGACAATTCAACAATCATCGCCTCAATCAGCACCTGGGCACGGCGGATGTCGAGCTGGGCAATGATGTTTTCCAGTGCGCGCATGATATCCGGCGGTGCCGTCAGGATCAGGGCATTGGTGTCGGCGTGCGCGGCTATCATCACATCATTTTTCTTAGCGGCAGCAGCGGCCTGACCATTACCCTGCTTTTCAGCCTGCAGGTTATCGGATACCCCTTTGAGCACATCGACCAGCTCTTCGGCATTGGCGTATTTGAGGTAAACGACACGGTTATTGCCTGAGCTCGCCATTTCTTTATCTAACTGGCGTATCAGGCGCTTCAGGCGCTCACGCACTTTAGGATCGCCGGACAGCAGCACAGAGTTGGTGCGCTCATCCGCGACTAATTTAGGCTGCAGGAACTCAGGCGTCGACTTGGCATCGGCCGACTTGTTCAGGGCATCGACAATGCGCACCATCTCTGCGGCAGAGGCATTATTGAGCTCAACCACGTCAATTTCTTTATCACCGGCACGGTCAACCCGCTCAATGATATCCGCCAGGCGATTGACGACGGCCGCACGGCCGGTGATCATTATGATGTTCGCCGGATCGTAGTGCACCACGTTACCCGCACCTGCGTTATCGTTGAGCTGACGCAACAGAGGAGACAGCTCCCTGACGGAGACATTGCGTACCGCCACCACCCGAGTCACCACTTCGTCACCCTGCGCCTGGGTTTTGCTGTCAACCACAGGAATAGAGGAAATTTTCGCGTCTTTGTCACGGATAACTTTCAGTATGCCGTTTTCCATTTCGACGACGGCAAACCCATACACTTCCAGTACGTTGAGGAAAAACTGGTAATACTGTTCGTCGTTCAGCAGATCGTAGCTGCGGACATTCACCTGCCCTCTGACAGAGGGATCTACAATGATAGTTTTCTGCAGATTACGTCCAACAATGTTGATAAACTCTTGAATATCAGTTCCTTTGAAACTGGCGCTGAATTCACTTGCCATCAGGGGAGTCGACAGCAAGCTGGCCGCCAGCCACAGGGTGCCCTTACCCATCCATTTTTTCACAAAAAACTCCTGCGTATGTACGCAATGTATTCGTGCCGCTATTGCAGCTCTATCAATATGTCATGTAACTGCCCGTCACGCTCTACTGTTAATGTCAGCTCAGTGGCAGAGGACAGCTCAGTCCACAACCGTGCCATCACGGTCGGGTCCTTCAAATCATTGCCGTTAAGACTCACTGCCAGATCTTCCGGCTGCAGCCCAACGGCATCAAAAAGCACACGGTTTTTCCCTGGATTAACCCGATAACCTATCAGCTCATCATCCTGCTTTACCTGAGATAAACGAATGTATGAGAAGAGGTTTTGCGGCTTCTCCATGATCTCTTGTTTGATCTGCGCCAGATCGTCACCGGCGCCCTCGGACTCGGCAGCATCGGGCTGCACTGTCGGCTCGGGTGCCTGCCGTGCAGCCGGTGCAGTAGAAGGGGCGGACACCTGAGAGCCATTCTGGCCAAACTTTTGTCCGTCCAGCATCAGGGTCTCATCGCGCCCGTTGTTACGGATAATAACCCGATCCACAAATACCGCCTGCAAGGTCGCGCGCGTGCCGTCAATGGCTTCATTCAAACCATAGGTATTCTGCTTACCCCGATTGGTGATCACCGCCAGAGTGGTTTGCGGGTTGTTACTCGCCACCACCCCAACCAGTGTCAGGTTAAGTTTAGTCTCTGGCGCATCCTGTTTGACCGGTTGCTGAGGAATCGCTTTAGGGGCATCCGCCCGATAGCGGCCGAACAGCTCCAGCGTCAGCAATTCAGAGACTTGCAGCCCCTGCTGATTAGCCCCGCCAGACTTGATGCTGGGTGCCTGCCAGGCCGGTGGCGCTTCCACTGGCTGCAATGCCGACCACACAAGACGCCCCAGCATCCAGGCCAGAACAACCACCAGACACCAGGTCACGATTCGGGTCAGAGACTGCATTGAGGGCATACGTTTTGCCGTCACTGCCTGACGCCAGTGCATTGTTACCCTAGCTACATCCATTTGCTGTTTTCTGCCTCATGACTCTTTGTAATCAATAATATGACAAGAAAAGCCCGGATTGAGTTCCCGTTATTTCAAGCGGATTTTTGCTTGCCGCAATCCCGACGCTCATCTTGTTGCATGACAGGTTAATATAGCAAACCCACTCACTGAAAAAATACTACTCATTTAGCAGTGTGTTATTTCGTGTGAGGAAATTCCCATTCATTGTTGAATTTGCGATCCGGCATCACCATTTAATAACTACTGTGTACCTGTAGCGCTGACTTTTTGTGCAACGAAACAAGATCTAAGGCTATCTTCGCATGACGGCAAAACCCAACGCTGTGCATGCTGGGTGTCAGATCAAGCCAAAACGTACGGTATTTTTCCCTGGCTTTTCGGGTCGTTAGCCAGAATGTGACACCGGTGAACTGTGGCTTAGCCGAGTGACCATCAACTTGGTTCAGAGACAATCCGGCAGGGAAACAGCCTATGCAGCTGACGCGGCATTTCCATTGTGATATTTTTAGCGCCCATTTGGGTAAGGAGCCTGTTTTATGAGTCGGCAATCCTCCGAATCCGATACAACAGAAGTGCGTTTGGACAAATGGCTGTGGGCTGCCCGCTTCTACAAAACCCGCTCGATTGCGCGAAACATGATCGACGGCGGAAAAGTGCACTACAACGGCCAGCGGTCCAAACCCAGCAAACTTGTCGAGCTGGGGGCCGAAATCAAACTTCGGGAGGGTAATGAGGAAAGAACAGTCACTGTCCTCAAAGTGTCCGGTACGCGCCGTGGCGCCCCGGAGGCCCAAACCCTTTATCAGGAAACGGCAGCCAGCCTGACTCAGCGCGAGCAACAGGCACAGATGCGCAAGCTCAATTCGCACAATCCGCACCCGGACAAGCGCCCGGATAAAAAGCAGCGACGCGATATACTTAAGTTTAAAAGCACTCACTGACAGCGAGTGCCGGAGAAAACCAAATCATGACCAGCGATAATCTTTACCGTTACCTGTTTGACGATGTGTCTGTTCGCGGTGAACTCGTACAGCTCACCGATACCTATCAGCACATTATTGCCAGCAAGGACTACCCTGCACCTTTGCAGACACTGCTGGGCGAATTGCTGGTGGCCACCAGCCTGCTGACTGCCACTCTGAAATTCGAGGGCTCCATCACGGTACAACTGCAAGGTGACGGTCCTGTGAAACTGGCTGTGATTAATGGCGATCACAACCAGCAGATGCGCGGTGTCGCACGTTGGGACGGCGAACTGGCTGCGGACGGCAACATCCACGATCTGATGGGCAAAGGCCATATGATCATTACCATTACGCCGAATCAGGGTGAACGCTACCAGGGCGTGGTCGGGCTGGAAGGCGACACGCTTGCTGCGTGTCTGGAAAGCTACTTTGCCAACTCAGAGCAATTAGCGACCCGAATCTGGCTGCGCACCGGTGAGGCCGGCGGCCAGGCCAAAGCAGCGGGTATGCTGCTGCAGATCCTGCCTGATGGCAAAGGCGATGCCAGCGACTTTGAGCACCTGGAACAGTTAACAGAGACAGTGAAGAATGAAGAGCTGTTCGGTCTGCCTGCTCAGGACGTATTATACCGCCTGTACCACCAGGAGAAAGTGAAACTCTTCGATCCACAGCCGGTGATTTTCCACTGCGGCTGCTCCCGCGAGCGCAGCGCCGGTGCCATTAAACTGCTGGATCGTCATGAAGTAGAACGTATTTTGCATGAAGAAGGCAAAGTTTCGCTGCATTGTGACTACTGTGGTACCAGCTACGATTTCGACAGTTTTGATATTACCAGCCTGTTCGAAACCGGCTCAGAAGCAGACGATTCGCAGCTTCATTAATTTTCGGCCATTATTAAGACTGAAAGTAAATTACATAAGCCAGCTACATGCTGGCTTTTTTTTTAACTCCCCCACACTTTTATGCTGCATTCTGAAATGCAAGCACAGCTTATTCATGCTTAATTGGCAAGGAATATTAATCACTTACACTGGCACAAACCTTTCCAGACAGGGTAAAATTAGGCTAGGTACAGATAAAAACACTAGTAAGTAACCTTATTTTGTAAGTGGTTACTATAAAAGTTACCTCCCTGTACGCAGGGTAAAAAAAGACAGCCTAACTACCTCTTACCCCCCAAGGAGTCGCTAATGACAGTCATGCACGCCGAAGATGAAAAGGTCAACCAACAGCTGGATTTGTCTCAGTACGGTATCCATAACGTAAAAGAAGTCCTTCGTAATCCTTCCTACGAAGTGCTTTTTGAGGAAGAAACCAGACCCGGTCTGGAAGGTTATGAAAAAGGCGTAGTGACGGAGCTGGGCGCTGTCTCTGTGGACACAGGCATCTTTACCGGTCGTTCTCCCAAAGATAAGTACATAGTCAAAGACGACACCACCCGCGATACCCTGTGGTGGTCTGATCAAGGCAGCAATGACAACAAGCCGCTCAGTGCAGAAGTCTGGAGCGATCTGAAAGCCCTGGTCGCCAATCAGCTCTCCGGCAAACGGCTGTTCGTGGTCGACGGTTACTGTGGCGCCAACCCGGACACCCGCTTATGTATTCGGGTGATCACTGAAGTGGCCTGGCAGGCACACTTTGTGAAGAACATGTTCATCCGCCCGAGTGACCAAGAGCTGGCCACTTTCAAACCCGACTTTGTGGTGATGAACGGTGCCAAATGCACCAATGACCAGTGGCAGCAGCACGGCATGCACTCGGAAAACTTCACCGTGTTCAACCTGACAGAGCGCATGCAGCTGATCGGTGGTACCTGGTACGGCGGCGAAATGAAGAAGGGCATGTTCTCTATGATGAACTACTTCCTGCCGCTGCAGGACATTGCCTCCATGCACTGCTCGGCGAATCAGGGCGAAAATGGCGATGTTGCCGTGTTCTTTGGCCTGTCCGGCACAGGTAAAACCACGCTGTCGACCGATCCTAAGCGCAAACTGATTGGCGATGACGAGCATGGCTGGGATGACAACGGGGTCTTCAACTTCGAAGGGGGCTGCTACGCCAAAACCATTAAACTGTCGAAAGAAGCCGAACCGGACATCTATCAGGCGATCCGTCGTGACGCCCTGCTGGAAAACGTGACCGTTCGCGATGACGGCACCATAGATTTTGACGACGGGTCCAAAACCGAAAACACCCGTGTGTCCTACCCGCTGTACCACATTGATAACATAGTAAAACCTGTATCGCGCGGTGGCCATGCCAACAAGGTGATTTTCCTCTCGGCCGATGCCTTCGGTGTACTGCCTCCTGTCTCCAAGCTGACGCCTGAGCAGACCAAGTACCACTTTTTGTCTGGCTTTACCGCGAAACTGGCAGGCACCGAGCGTGGCATCACAGAGCCGACACCAACCTTCTCGGCCTGTTTCGGTAATGCCTTCCTGAGTCTGCACCCGACTAAGTATGCGGAAGTGCTGGTCAAACGCATGGAAGCGGCAGGCGCTGAAGCCTATCTGGTGAATACTGGCTGGAACGGCACAGGCAAGCGTATCTCTATCAAAGATACCCGCGCCATTATTGATGCTATTCTCGACGGTTCGATTGAAAACGCTGAAACCAAGCAAGTGCCTATTTTCAACCTGACCGTGCCGACGGCCTTGCCGGGCGTGAATCCTGAGATTCTCGATCCGCGCGATACCTATACCAGCGAAGCGGAATGGCAAGCCAAAGCCAAGGATCTGGCCAAACTCTTCATTAACAACTTCGAGAAATACACAGATAACGCACAAGGTGCCGCGCTGGTGGCCGCAGGTCCTCAGCTGGACTAAAGTTCGCCGTCAAACCCAAGCAAGCCCTGCCCCGCAGGGCTTGCTTGTCTCTGAACCAATCGCACACTCGTGCAACAAGCTTGGCTAAACGCTAAATAGCCAACAAAAATCAGCCGCATTCCTTGCCAAGTAGCCGCATTTCCTTCACTCTTTTTACACCGACCTGACCATGCCTTTTTCCCAAGATTTTCATCACCGCCCGATTGCCCGGCAGCGGCCTAAACATGGTTTGGCGGCTGATATGGAGTTCGGCATGCGTTTCTTGGCAAAACTACTGACTACCCTGATGATTCTGCTGCTGATGGCAGCCACCATTATTGTCATCCTGCTGCATACCCGCCACAGCGCCGCCCTGGTGAACACCTTTTTAAAGGGAGCCGGCTATGAAGGGGCCCAGGTGGCCGGTGTGCAATATTCACTGCACAGCGACCCGCTTCATGTTCGTCTGCTCCAGCCCCGCTGGCAGCAACACAATGCGCCCGCCCTAGCCGCTGAGCAGCTTGATCTCTGGCTGTCACCTGCCTCTTTCTATCAGCGGGGCTGGCATTTTGACAGCCTGTTGATCCAAGGCGTTGATCTCGACCGGCTACCGGCCATCGGGCTGGAAAGCGGGCGGCTCAAGGCCCGCCGTCTGGCTGTGACCAAACTGACACTGTCGGTGCCCGGACTGCAGCTGGACAACGCCCGCCTCGAACTCGACAACTGGCAAAACAGCGCGCAAGGCTGGGGAAACTTCAACGGGGACTTCCGCCTGTCGGCCGAGCAGGCCAGCTGGCACGATCAGTCACTGCAGCAGGTACTTATTGACGGGGAGCGCGATGCCCGAACCTGGACTGTGTACGGTGTGTCGTTGAACTGGCAAGGTGCCCGCTTCCACGGCCAGGCCGAATATCAGACCGACGAGCATAAGCTGATCATCCACCAGCTCACTGCCAATGGCCTGAAGATAGACCAAGATTTCCCGATCCAAACCTTATTGGATCTGAGCGCACAGGCGAACGAGTCCGGGCTGAGCGTAGATTTACGCCGTCTGGATATCCTCGACAGCAGCCTGGAGCACGAAAAATACAGCGCCAACCATGCGAATCTGGCGCTTGAAAACTGGCGCTGGCCCGGCACGCTGTGGCAGCAGCAGGATGCCCGTCTGTCGCTGGGAGCCGATACGCTGCGCTGGCATGACCTGCTGCTGGATTCCCCCCTGACTGAGCTGCACTTCACCCCGGAGCAGATCAGTCTGAACGGCTTTTCGGCCCGTATGCTTGAAGGCTACCTGCGCGCTGAGGCCACCCTGACGCCCGAAGCCATGTTGCTGCATCAGCTGGAGCTCAAGGGTATTCGCTGGGTACTGCCCGAAGCGATCCAGGCCTGGTTGATGCACGACAGCGCCCCGCAGACGCCTTTGCAGGCGCAAGTCGATCAGTGGTGGCGCCAGCTGGACTCGCTGACCGTGGATCAGCTCTCTGTCGGCTACAGTCAGCTGACCGGCACCTATGCGCCGCTGCCTTTTCAGATCAGCGATATCAATCTGGACGGCACCGGACTGGTGTTGTTGCGTCAGGGACAACCCGGACTGTGGCAGGGTGAACTCAATGCCGGCGCCGGTTTCACCCATATCCGCCAAATCACCATCCACGATCCGCTGCTGACCATGAGCAGCCAGGCCGGACACTGGCAAATTACGCGGTTAAACCTGCCGATTGAAGAGGGTCTGTTAGAAGGCAGCGCCGACATCCGGCTCAGCGAAGCGGGCTGGCCCTGGACACTGTCTCTGACCGGCGACAGCCTGCCGTCGCAGATGCTGAGTCACTGGTTAGGACTGCCGCTCCCGCTGCAGGGAAAGATGGATATCAGCGCCCAGGCAAGTGGCCTGGGCCAGTTTCACCGCGGGCTGGCTTACAGTTTGGACGGCCACCTCAATGCGGCCTTCCGCCAGCAGTCTCTGACCCAAAGCGAAGCCTCGCTGCTGCAGAGCTGGCAGAATAGTACAACACTGGCGGTGACTCCACTCAGTAGCGGTAAGCCCCCCGCCAAGTTGCCGGTCACGCTGAGCCCGCTAAAGCTGCAGGCGGATCGGGGACGCATTACCATGCAGCCGCTGACCCTGCAGGGCCAGCAGCTCACAGCAGAGTTACAGGGAGAATGGGATCTGGCGACCCCGTCCGAACGTGACCTCCGGCTCAACGCCAGCGATGGCTGCCAGCAGCTCAGCAAACGCTGGCACAACCATCAGCAGGACATGTCAGTCTTGTCTTGCGAGCGAAACAGCATATAGGTTCCGGTGAAGGTCGCAGCATGGGATTCATCGCTGAACACCTGCACTTCCACCACCATGCGCCCTTTACGGCCATTGGCGATCCGGTCCAGATCGCCGGTGAGGGTTTCCACGCCCGCGACGGCGCGAGGGCGCGATTTGACCGGCGCAGAATAACGAATGTGACTGTCAACCAGCATGATATCGGCCTCTAGCTGGCGCTCTTTCAGCAACATCCAGAGAAATCCCCAGCCGGCCAGCGTTGCCATGGTAAAAATACTGCCGGCAAACATGGTCGCCCTCGGGTTGAGGTTGGCGTTCAGTACCGCACTGACTTCAAACCGGTAACCTGTGTACTGGCTGATTTTGACGCCCATTTTTTCACTGATCGGAATATGAGACTGCCAGACATCCTGCAGTTCCTGGCACCAGTCCGGATGGCGTACCACTTCGGTTAACGGATCCAGGTATTTCAGCATCTGCTGATGACGAACCGGGCCGCGTTCCTCACTCAATTCCCCCTGATTGGCAAAACCGTTGATCTGATAAAAGCGGATGGCTTCTTCGCGGGCATTACAGACCAGCCGCTTGGCACCTTCCTGCCGGGCCAGCGATTCCAGTGCCATCAGCAGCAAGCCGCCCATGCCTTTATTGCGGTAATTGGGATCGACCGCCATATAGCGGATCTGACCGTCATTTTCCGGCGTCATATACAGCCGGCCAATCGCCACTGGCTGACCGTCATCATCGACTATCATCCGATGGCAGCTCAGGGCGTCATAGGCATCGCGCTCTGATCCCGCCGGCATATGCCAGGGCTGGCGCAGCATCCGCCAGCGAAAGTCAAAATAGCGGGCCAGTTCCGCCTCAGTTTGCGGGGTGATCAATCGAAACATCGCGTCCTTCTCCAGTCATTCAATTCCATTTGGGCGCTCGTACGCTCCGCCTGCTGGTCTGCTTTCCTGCGCAAACGGCCGCGGTTATTCAGGTAACCATCTTGTTCACGCTATAGCATCAAGGCTAGCACTGCAGCCAGAAAGTGACAGGACCATCATTAAGAAGCGCCACTTTCATATCGGCGGCAAAGATACCCGTTTCGGTACGGACCGCGCTTTCCTGGCAGGCCGCCACAAAATAGTCGTACAAGCGCTCGGCGTCCGCCGGGTGTGCCCCGGTCGAAAAGCTCGGACGCATACCGCTGTTGGTATCGGCGGCCAGCGTGAACTGCGAAACCACCAGCACACTGCCCCCCGCCTGCTGTACATTGAGATTCATTTTGCCGGCATCATCTTCAAACACCCGGTAGCCCAGCACTTTATCGCGCAGCCGGCGGGCTTTCGCTTCATCGTCACCTTTTTCGACCCCGAGTAAAACCAGTAACCCCTTGCCAATGGCGCCGGTCACTTTGCCATCGACGGTGACACTGGCTTCACTCACTCGTTGTATCAGCGCAATCATTTTGTATCCTTGTACGTCTTTACAGTTTGCTGTTGTTCTGCCGTTTGCTCAGCCCCGGATGCCTGCGCCTTTTGAAGCTCAGCGTCCACTGAGGCCAGAGGCTGTTTGCCACCCTGACCTGAGCCGTGCGGTGTTTTTGCACGCACACGCCAATGCTGCTCTTCACACAAGCTGGCGGTGATTTCGGCGCCCAGCAATACAATACACCAGCACAGGTACACCCACACAAACAAAATCGGTACCACAGCCAGTGCGCCGTATATCAGCTGGTAAGACGGGAAATTGGTGATGTAAAGCGCAAAAGCTTTCTTGCTCAGCTCAAACAGGGCACTGGCAATCAGAGCACCTATCAGTGCATTACGCAACCGGACTTTGGTGTTAGGCACCAGCATATACAGGCCCAGAAAGGCCAGGGTCGACATCAGAACAGGCAGGCCGCGCAACAGCTGCTGTACAAAACCGTTCACGGTTTCGCTGCCCAAGATATTCAGCGAAGCCAGATAGGAGCTGATCGCCAGGCTGGAGCCGACCAGTATCGGACCTAAGGTCAGCACCATCCAGTAAATCGAAAAGGAGATCACCACACGGCGATGCTGGCGAACCCGGAAAATATAGTTCAATGACTTATCAATGGCGGATATCAGCAAAATGGCGACCACAAACAAGGCCCCGATCCCCACGGCCGTCATTTTGCCAGCGTTAGCGACAAACTGATTGAGGTAGTTTTGCACCACGTCCCCGGCGGTTGGCACAAAATTCTCAAACACAAAGGCCTGCAGCTGATCGCCCAGCGAGGCAAACACGGGAAAGCTCGACAGTGCCGACAGCACCACAGTGATCATGGGCACCAGCGACAGCAGCGTCACATAGGCCATGGAGCCGGCCGTGACCGTCAGGCGATCATGACCGATGCGGCGGTACAAATACTGCACAAATTGCCAAAGTTCTGTGACCGCCTGGCGCAAACCCGGCCTGGACGTTATTTTCATATCAGCCATATTGAATTAATCTTTGTTGTTTACCGTTTAACGATGAAACGACCCTACTCGCGACAGAGTTAACCTCAGCCCTTTCAAATATGCCGCATTCTGGTTCTGAACAGCCGTGTCATGGATATTGGGGTATATCAACAACATAGTGCGTCCGGATGGGAATAACAACCAGCCCGGTCGCCAGCCAGGAGCTTTTATGCCATATGCTTTTGCCCTGATACTGAGCCTGACACTGCTGTCGGGTTGCCAGAGCGCCTACTATTCTGCCATGGAATCAGTTGGTGTTCATAAACGCGATATCATGGTCGACCGTGTTGAAGACGCCACTGAGGCGCAGAAAGACGCCCAGGCACAGTTTACCTCAGCGCTGGCCGCTTTACAGTCACTGACCCGCTTTGAAGGCGGTACGCTGGAAGAAACCTATAACCGGGTGAATGCGCAGTATGAAGCCAGTGCCGATGCCGCCGAGAAGGTCAGCGACCGCATCGCGGCGATTGAAAATGTCTCACAAGCCTTGTTCGAGGAATGGCAAGAGGAGCTGAGCCTGTATTCCAGTGCTGCGCTGCGCCGCGACAGCGAAGCCAAACTCAAAGCCACCCGCGCCTCTTACGGCAAGATGATTGCCGCCATGCACAGGGCGGAAGGCAAAATGGCACCTGTGCTGGATACGTTGCGGGATAACAGCCTGTACCTGAAGCACAACCTCAATGCTGCGGCCATCGGCTCGCTGCAAGGTGAGTTCCGCTCGCTTGAACGCGATATCCAGCGGGCGATCAGCGATATGCGCGCCGCTATCAGTGAGTCTGAGCGCTTTGTCGCCCAGCTGAACCGCAGTTAATCTGGTGTCGGCCTGAATAAAAAAATCCCCCGCCGGCTGAACCGGAACGGGGGATTTTTTACTGTGCACCCAAAGAGTGCACAGGTTCAGTTGTTACTTCGCGCCACGGCTCGCACGCTTACGATCCGTTTCGGTCAGCAGTTTCTTACGGATACGGATGCTTTCCGGCGTCACTTCCACCAGCTCATCGTCATCGATGAATTCCAGCGCCTGCTCCAGGGTGTACTTGATTGGCGTAGTCAGCACCTGCGCATCATCGGTGCCTGATGCACGGACGTTGGTCAGTTGCTTGCCTTTCAGGGCGTTGACCGTCAGGTCATTGTCACGGCTGTGAATACCGATCACCATGCCTTCGTACACTTCGACACCGTGGCCGATAAACAGACGACCACGCTCCTGCAGGTTGAACAGGGCATTGGTCAGCGCTTTACCCGCGGCGTTTGCAATCAGCACACCGTTGTTACGCTGACCAATCTCGCCGCCTTTGTGCGGGCCGTAATGATCGAACGTGTGGTAAATCAGGCCAGAACCAGAGGTCAGGGTCATGAACTCCGTCTGGAAACCGATCAGACCACGAGAAGGCATGACGAAGTCCATACGCACACGGCCTTTACCATCCGGCGCCATGTCTTTCAGCTCGCCTTTACGCAGGCCGATTTTCTCCATGATGCCGCCCTGGTGCTCTTCCATCACGTCAATGGTCACAGTTTCAAACGGTTCCATCAGCTGGCCGTTTTCTTCTTTGACGATAACTTCAGGACGCGATACCGCCAGCTCGAAACCTTCACGGCGCATGTTTTCGATCAGAATCGACAGGTGCAGCTCACCACGGCCTGACACGCGGAATTTGTCCGGGTCTTCCGTTTCTTCAACGCGCAGCGCAACGTTATGCACCAGCTCTTTCTGCAGACGCTCCAGAATGTTACGCGAGGTCACGAACTTACCTTCTTTACCGGCAAACGGAGAGGTGTTCACCTGGAAGGTCATAGTCACAGTCGGCTCATCCACGCTCAGCGCAGGCAGTGCTTCAACCGCGTTCTGGTCACAAATGGTGTCAGAGATTTTCAGCTCACCCAGACCTGTGATCGCGATGATGTCGCCGGCAGTGGCACGCTCAATGTCGTGACGCTCCAGACCCAGGTAGCCCATGACAGTACCGACTTTACCGTTACGGGTTTTGCCGTCTGCACCAATAATGGTCACTTGCTGGTTCGGTTTCACCGAACCACGGGTCACACGGGCAACACCGATAACACCGACGTATGAGCTGTAGTCCAGCTGAGAGATTTGCATCTGCAGCGGGCCGTCAACGTCAACCGCTGGTGGCGCTACGTTATCAACAATGGCCTGGAACAGCGGTTCCATGTCTTCGCCTGTCACGCCTTCTTCGCGCGTCGCCCAGCCATTCAGTGCTGAGGCGTAAACCACCTGGAAGTCCAGCTGTTCGTCGGACGCACCCAGATTGTCAAACAGATCGAATACCTGATCCATCACCCAGTCAGGACGCGCGCCCGGACGGTCGATTTTGTTGATAACCACAATTGGCTTCAAACCGTGAGCGAACGCTTTCTGGGTCACGAAGCGAGTTTGCGGCATCGGGCCGTCAACTGCGTCAACGATCAGCAGAACAGAATCCACCATCGACATAATACGCTCTACTTCACCACCGAAGTCGGCGTGCCCTGGGGTGTCCACGATATTGATGCGGTAATCATTCCAGTTGATGGCGGTGTTTTTCGCCAGGATGGTAATGCCACGCTCTTTCTCGATATCGTTGGAGTCCATCACGCGTTCTTCAACGCCGCCACGGGAGTCCAAGGTACCTGATTGCTGCAGCAGTTTATCAACCAGGGTGGTTTTACCGTGGTCTACGTGCGCAATGATTGCGATATTACGTAATTTATCGATCTGTGGATTAGACATGGATTTGGCATTCACTCAGATGTTGCGACCCCCTGAAAAACAGGCAGTCACTGATTAAAAAAACGGCTCATAATCTACCAGATTTTACGTCAAAACCCAGCAAATATGTGATTTATATCATCACGTCGGGACGAAACTAACAGCAACAGCAAGAATAAAGCGTAAAAAATCAATAAAAACAGTCAATTAAAAACAAGATTGCGCAACGGGCTTTTTTTGGTGCAATAAAGTGAATGCAATCCGCCGCGCAGACGATTGACAATTGATCAGCGTGGGCTAAATATAGCCGATGTCTTTGCATTCGGGTGAAACGGAGTGACAAAGAGGGAGATAATCCCCATTTGCACCATTGTGGTGCGCAAAATCACCATATCAGTGCAATGGAGCCCATGATTATTTGCACTGAGCGCCATAACAGGGCGTAAATATGGCAATTTTGGGGATTTAAAAAGTTGGCATGGATTTCGCAAGGTTTACTGTATCGGAGCACATGCTTGTTCCTTTCCAAAATTTTTTGCGGCCAGTTGCCCAAATCTAACACCGGAGGTTACTTAAGATGTCAGTAGAAAACGTACTCGCGTTGATCCAGGAAAACGAAGTTAAATTTGTTGACCTACGCTTTACCGATACCAAAGGTAAAGAGCAACACATCTCTATCCCCGCTCACCAGATTGACGCAGACTTCTTCGAAGACGGTAAGATGTTTGATGGTTCTTCGGTCGCTGGCTGGAAAGGAATCAACGAATCAGACATGGTGATGATGCCAGATGCATCTACCGCTGTGCTGGACCCATTTACCGAAGATGCCACGCTGAACATTCGCTGTGACATCCTTGAGCCTGCCACCATGCAAGGCTATGACCGCGACCCGCGCTCTATCGCGAAACGCGCTGAAGAGTACATGCGCAGCACCGGCATCGCCGACACAGTGCTGGTAGGTCCTGAGCCTGAGTTCTTCCTGTTCGACGACGTGAAGTTCGCCACCGATATGTCAGGTTCTTTCTTCAAGATTGACGACATCGAAGCGGCCTGGAACACAGGTTCTACCGTAGAAGGCGGTAACAAAGGTCACCGTCCTGGCGTCAAAGGCGGTTACTTCCCGGTTGCACCGGTTGACTCATCACAAGATATCCGTTCTGCCATGTGTCTGATCATGGAAGAAATGGGTCTGGTTGTTGAAGCGCACCACCACGAAGTGGCGACTGCAGGTCAGAACGAAATCGCGACCCGTTTCAACACCCTGACCTCTAAAGCGGATGAAATCCAGATCTACAAGTATGTCGTTCATAACGTTGCCCATGCTTTTGGCAAAACAGCCACTTTCATGCCTAAGCCACTGGTTGGCGACAACGGCAGCGGTATGCACGTGCACCAGTCTCTGGCCAAAGACGGTCAGAACCTGTTTGCGGGCGACAAGTACGGCGGTCTGTCTGAAATGGCACTGTACTACATCGGCGGTATCATCAAGCACGCTCGCGCCATCAATGCGTTCGCTAACCCGTCAACCAACTCGTACAAGCGTCTGGTTCCTGGTTTCGAAGCCCCTGTGATGCTGGCGTACTCAGCGCGTAACCGCTCTGCGTCTATCCGTATCCCAGTGGTACCAAGCCCGAAAGCGCGCCGTATTGAAGCTCGCTTCCCGGATCCAGCGGCTAACCCGTACCTGGCATTTGCCTGTCTGCTGATGGCTGGTCTTGACGGTATCAAGAACAAGATCCACCCAGGCGAAGCGATGGACAAAGACCTGTACGATCTGCCAGCAGAAGAAGCGGCAGAGATTCCAAAAGTGGCAGAGTCACTGGAAATCGCACTGAAAGCGCTGGATGAAGACCGTGAGTTCTTAACCGCTGGCGGCGTATTCTCTGACGATTTCATCGATTCTTACATCGCCCTGAAATCAAAAGATGTTGAGCGCATCAACATGGCGACTCACCCACTGGAATTCGACCTGTACTACTCGGTATAAGTCGGAACACAGCGATTCACTTTCAAGGCCTGCACATGCAGGCCTTTTCTTTATCGGGCTCACCAAGGCAGGGCAACCATTCCCAGCCCCCTGCTGACAGCCCCAGGCTGGCGCAACCCCTTTCACCAAAACGAGTCATCCCGTTTCCCGCTGCCGGCACTCCTTGCAGGCGCACTGAGGTTTGTGGGGCCAGAAAAGACGGCAAGATTATTGCATTGTTCTTCAGCGTTCACCGTCTTTATGCGTTGCCAGGAGTCAGTCTCAAAGCGGTTGCTGTCACCAATAGCCTAAAAAGGCTGGACTCACTCACTTAGTGCTGCACAAGTAATAAAAGACGGGCTACACTGTAATGCACCAAAACAGTGCAATGCACCAGAGGTGTTTGCTCCGCCAGCGGGCACACTGGCCATAACCACAAGGATGAGACTGTGACTGCCGCTTTTACGCCATTGATCCTGAACAACCTGGTCACTGCGGTGATACTGCTTGATGAGCTGCTGAAAATTCGCTACGTCAATCCGGCCGCAGAGCAATTGATGTCCTGCAGCCAGCGGCGATTGCTGGGCTGTCGCTTTCCGGATCTGCTCCAGCACAGCTCGCTCGATCTGGGCCTGATTCAGTCGACCGTACAAAGCGGACAGGGCCTGACCGACGGCGAAGTGACCCTGGTGATTGATGGCCGCCACCATACCCTGGAAATCAATGCCAGCCCGGTCAGCTGGCAGAAAGATGTGCTGATCCTGCTGGAGCTCAAACCCATCGACCAGCAGCGCCGTATCAGCCAGGAAATCAGCCAGCACGCGCAGCAGCAAGCCGCCAAAGAGCTGGTCCGCGGGCTGGCCCATGAGATCAAAAACCCGCTGGGGGGATTGCGCGGGGCCGCGCAATTGCTGGAAAAAGCCCTGCCGGATCCCAGCTATACCGAGTACACCCAGATGATCATTGAACAGGCCGACCGGCTGCGAAATCTGGTCGACCGCCTGTTAGGGCCACAAAAACCCGGTATCAGAACGGTAGGCAATATCCATGTAGTGCTGGAGAAAGTGCGCCAGCTGGTGTCGCTGGATCACAGAGAGCAACAGCTGCGCATCCAGCGCGATTATGACCCCAGCCTGCCCGATTTCAGCATGGATCCGGAGCAGCTGGAACAGGCCATCCTCAATATCGTCAGTAATGCCGCACTGGCGCTGAGCCAGCAGCCGGGTGAAGGATTAATCACCCTGCAGACACGCACCGCACATCAGGCACTGATTCACGGTCAGCGGCACAGGATTGCGGCCAAAATCGACATCATAGACAACGGGCCCGGCATTCCGGCCGACATACAGGACACCCTGTTTTATCCCATGGTCACGGGCCGTGAAGGCGGTAACGGACTCGGCCTGTCTATCGCCCAGAATTTAATTGATCAGCACCACGGCAAAATTGAAGTGTCGAGCTGGCCTGGACAAACAAAGTTTTCCATTTATCTACCGATTCAATCAACAGAATAACAAAGCAGCCGGGCCTGTTCGTGTTTCCGCCATCACGCCCGGCATGCACACAAAGGACACAACGGAGGGCATGCGATGAGCAAAGGACTAATCTGGGTTGTCGACGATGACAGCTCCATACGCTGGGTACTGGAGCGCACCCTGAATGCAGCCGGACTGCGCTGCGAAACCTTCGCCGATGCCGACAGCGTCGTAGAAGCACTTGAGCGCAGCGTGCCGGATGTCCTGGTATCTGATATCCGGATGCCGGGTACGGATGGCCTGACACTGCTGCGCAACCTGCATCATGATTACCCCACCCTGCCGGTGATTATCATGACGGCGCACTCGGATCTGGATGCGGCCGTTAACGCCTATCAGGAAGGGGCATTTGAATACCTGCCCAAACCGTTTGATATCGACGAAGCCGTGAGCCTGGTGGAGCGGGCGGTCACCCACAGCCAGGAGCAAAAGCGCCAGCAGCAGCCGGAGGAAATCACCAAGCAGGCCCCGGAGATCATCGGCGAAGCACCGGCAATGCAGGAAGTGTTTCGTGCCATCGGCCGCCTGTCCCGTTCCTCGATTTCCGTGCTGATCAATGGCGAATCCGGCACAGGTAAAGAGCTGGTGGCCCAGGCGCTGCACCGCCACAGCCCGAGACGGGAGAGCGAATTTATCGCCCTCAACATGGCAGCCATTCCCAAAGACCTGATTGAATCTGAGCTGTTTGGCCATGAAAAAGGCGCGTTTACCGGCGCCAACAACATCCGTCAGGGCCGTTTTGAGCAGGCTAATGGCGGCACCCTGTTTCTGGATGAAATCGGCGATATGCCACTGGATATCCAGACCCGGCTGCTGCGGGTACTGGCTGACGGTCAGTTCTATCGCGTTGGCGGGCATTCTCCCATCAATGTCGATGTCCGCATCATAGCCGCCACCCACCAGAATCTGGAACGGCTGGTGGCCAAAGGGGATTTCCGGGAAGACCTGTTCCACCGCCTGAATGTCATCCGGGTGCATCTGCCCGCTCTGAAAGACCGCCGCCAGGATATCCCCCAGCTGACCCGCCATTTCTTAAAGCGGGCCTCCGATGAGTTGGGGGTGGAAATCAAATCCCTGCACCCGGACACAGAAACCCTGCTCACCAGCCTGAGCTGGCCGGGTAATGTTCGCCAGCTGGAAAATACCTGTCGCTGGCTGACCGTGATGGCCAGCGGCAACGAAATCCTGCCGTCGGATCTGCCGCCCGAACTGACCGCGGTCGACAGCCAGCCGAAAGGCGACGGCAGCGAACCGCACTGGCAACAATCGCTGCAGCACTGGGCCCGCCAGGCATTGCAGCAGGGCAACCAGAATCTGCTGGGCGAAGCCATGCCGGAATTTGAACGCATTCTGCTCGATACCGCCCTGGAATTTACCCACGGCCACAAGCAGGAAGCCGCCAAGCTGCTCGGCTGGGGACGCAACACCCTGACCCGCAAACTCAAAGAGCTCAACATGGCCAGTGACTGAAAATCCTGCCACTGCCGATGAATGGGATTGGTGATTTTTTCAACAGCGGAAGTAAACATCAGCCCGATCTTGATGATCGGGCCGGATCGTCGCCCTGAGTGTAATGATTGTCTTGATATCTTTGCTTATACTGAGGCTACAGTTTTTCCGGGATACCATGATCATGATTAGCAAACACCTGCCACTGACCGATTTGCACCGTCACCTGGACGGCAACATCCGTATTCAGACCATTCTCGAGCTGGGCCAGCAGTTTGGCATGGCACTGCCTGCCAACGACCTGGAGTCGCTGCGTCCGCATGTTCAAATCGTGGAAGCCGAACCCAGCCTGGTGGCTTTTCTGTCCAAGCTGGACTGGGGCGTCGCGGTACTGGGCGATCTGGAGGCCTGCCGCCGCGTCGCCTACGAGAATGTCGAAGATGCCCTCAACGCACAGATTGACTATGCTGAGCTGCGCTTCTCACCCTATTACATGGCGATGAAACACCAGCTGCCAGTTGCCGGTGTGGTCGAAGCCGTTGTGGACGGTGTGCGTGCCGGTTGCCGCGATTTTGGCATCAAAGCCAACCTGATCGGTATCATGAGCCGGACTTTCGGCACCCAGGCCTGCCAGCAGGAGCTGGACGCGCTGCTGAGCCAGAAAGACCACCTTGTTGCCGTTGATCTGGCCGGCGATGAACTGGGCCAGCCGGGTGATCAGTTCGTCGGTCACTTCAAGCAAGTACGCGATGCCGGCCTGCAAGTCACAGTGCATGCCGGTGAAGCCGCTGGCCCGGAAAGTATGTGGCAGGCCATTCAGGAACTGGGCGCGGTGCGTATCGGCCATGGTGTGAAAGCAGTGGAAGATGCCAGACTGATGGATTACCTGGCTGAGCACAAGATAGGGATTGAATCCTGCCTGACCTCAAATATCCAGACCAGCACTGTCGTCAGCCTGGCCGGTCACCCGATCAAGCAGTTTCTCGATCACGGCATTCTGGCCTGTCTGAATACCGATGACCCGGCCGTGGAAGGCATTGAGCTGCCTTACGAATACGAGATCGCCGCCCCTCAGGCGGGTCTGACGCCGGAGCAAATCCGCCAGGCGCAAAGCAACGGCCTGGAGCTGGCTTTCCTGTCTGACAGCGAGAAGAACGCCCTGCGTGAGATGGCGGCCCAGCGTTAATCCCGCCACCGCCTGCGCAACAACAACGCCCCGCTTGAGATCACAAGCGGGGCGTTTTTTCTTTGCTGAGCGTGATCAGCGTGAGATTCAGATCACCCGCGAAAACTGCTGCTGGCGGGCACGCTGGCGCAGATAGACATCAAAGCACATGCAGATATTGCGGATCAGCAACCGGCCCTTGGCGGCGACGGCAATCCGCTCATCCGTCACAGCAACCAGACCGTCATCGATAAAGGTCTGCAGCAAGGACAGATCTTCGGAAAAATAGTCGGAAAACCTGATGTCATACCGCTGCTCAATTTCCGTTATCGGCAACTCAAACTGGCAGATCAGGGTTTTAATCACTTCCCGGCGCAGCAGATCATCGGCGGTCAGGTTCACCCCTTTCCACAGCGCATGCTGCTGCGATTCAATGTCGGCATAGTAAGCCTTGAGATCTTTCTGGTTCTGGCCATAACTGTCGCCGATCATCGAAATCGCGGACACCCCGAGTCCCAGCAGATCGCAATCGCCCTGAGTGGTATACCCCTGAAAATTACGGTGCAGCTTGCCTTCGCGCTGGGCCACGGCCAGTTCGTCCTCCGGCAGGGCGAAATGGTCCATGCCGATAAACTGATAGCCGGCCCCGGTCAGGGTCTCAATGGTGCTGTGCAGCATCGCCAGCTTTTCAGACGGCGCCGGTAAATCGGCGTCTTTAATTTTTCGCTGAGCAGCAAACAGTGACGGCATGTGAGCATAGTTAAACACAGACAAGCGCCCCGGTTTCATCGCCAGCACCTGCTTCAGGGTGTTCACGAAACGGGCATTGTTCTGTTTCGGCAAGCCGTAGATCAGATCCAGATTGGTCGAGCGAAAACCCAACTCCCGGGCACGATGGACCAAAGCTTCAATAAAATCGCTGTCCTGCTCGCGGTTGACCAGCTGCTGAACTTCTTTATCGAAATCCTGCACACCGATACTCAGGCGGTTAAAGCCTTCTTCCCGCAGATGATCCAGCACATCCAGTTCCATCCGGCGCGGGTCGACTTCGATGCTGATTTCCGCCTCCGGCAGCAGATTGAAGGAGGCTCTCAGCTGTGTCATCAGCCGGGTGATTTGCGACTTGGTCAGAAAAGTGGGCGTCCCGCCGCCCAGGTGCAGCTGACTGACTGCCCGGCCACGCATCAGGGCAGCACGCTGGCGAATCTCAATGTCCAGGGCCGCCAGATAGATGTCGGCCTTATGCGCATGCCGGGTAATGACTTTATTACAGCCGCAGTAATAGCACAGGGTGTGACAGAACGGAATGTGGATATAGAGCGACAAACGGCGCTCGGGATAGCGCTGGCAGGCGGCGGTGAAATCCACGGCGGTAAAGTCGGGCTGAAACTCCAGGGCCGTCGGATAAGAGGTGTAGCGGGGGCCTGAATAGTTATATTTTTCGATCAGGGCCTGATCCCAAATCATGGATTGCTCTGTCATCGCGGCGTTACCTCACAGACGTTCTGCCAAGTCAATCCGCCAAGCTAGCACGAGGCCACCGCCCGATTATTGATCGATAACAAAAACCGCTCGGATTGTGCCGGCCGGCAAACAAAAAACCCAGTGGCCAGCCACTGGGTTTTTCATGCCACTCGCAGGCGCTGGGTCAGGCCTTTTGTGCCAGGATCTGAGTCAGCTCCGACTGTATCGCATCAAACAGCCGTGATTCGGCTTTCATGCGCAGCAGATCGTCTTTCATCCGCTCCTGCTTGGCCAGGGCTTTGCGTTCATCCCCGCGCGGCATCTCTTCAACCACTTTATACAGCTCAAACAAAGCCGGATACTGGGCGGAAAAGTTGACGCTGCGCTCGGCCTGCAACACTGTCATCAGCTTGTACAGGCGAATGGCAATTTCCGACATGTCACACTGCTCCTGCCGTCCGGCTTCGGCAATGATGTAGACACTTTCCAGAATATTGGCATTTCGCTGCGCAATCGCCTCGCTCTGTTGCTGCTCTGCGCGGGCAATAAAAGCCTTATGACGCTGCTTTTGTAAATACAGCTGGTAGAGCAGATAGCCGGCATAGGCCGCCAGTGCCACAACAATCAGGCTTCCTGCCACTAACAACCAGAGTTTCAGATCCTGCAAGGCTTACTCCTTATCGAAATCGTCCCAACGGGTATTTTCAAAGTCATCGAGCAGATCTTCTTCGCTGCGGGCATCCCCGGCGGCGATTTGATCCTCGGCCTCATCCTGCTCGTCGTCGTACAGACCCAGCTGTTTCATCAGCTGCTCAATACGATCCAGTTTCTGGTCAACCTGCTTCTGCAGCCCGGCACCCAGTTTTTCACCGGCATCCAGGCGGTCCAGCAACGCCATCAGCTGCGGATCATTCTCCAGCATGGCCAGCTCCTGCTCGGCACTCATGCGACGCGCCTGTTTGGTTGGCTTCGGCTCGACAATCAGTGGCACAGGTTTTTTACTGCCGTGGCGAGGATCTTTCGCCTGTCCCTGACGGTGCGCATTCTTAGCATCCGCATCTGAGTGGCGGCTGCCCGCTTTCAAGCCTTTACGCTTACGGGCTTTCTGACGGGCACGGCCATCCAGATCTTGCTGGCTGACACTCTTTTCTACGAACTGCGCCGGGCCTTCAGAGCCAGGTTTACGGCCTCTTTTCTTACGGGTCATGACTGATTTTTCCTCAGCATAATTACATCGTTACCAATAAATTCCACTGCCAGTCCATCTCGTTGTGCCAGATAACGGAACGTCTCCTGGCTGAAAAAGCTGACGTGGGTGGGATCATTCTTGTAATGCCAGCGGCTGAATGCCTCGGCATCGGTTGCCAGCTTAGTCATCAACCCCAGCCAGCCGCCCGGCTTGACCAATGACAGCAGCAACTGCCATTCACGGGCCGGGGTATAAAAATGTTCAATCGCCTCGGTACAGGTGACAAAGTCATACTGAGAGGCCAGTGCACCGGTGTCCGGGGCAAAATAGGGGTCATACACAGCGACCTGATGTCCCTGCTCACGAAACATGCTTGCCAGAGCAGGTCCAGGGCCGCAGCCGAAATCCAGGCCAGCCAGCGGCCCTGGCGGCAAACGCGCGCTAAGCGGTGCGGCCAGCCGGCTGAGGAAACGGCGATACCCTTCATCTTCAACATGGTTTTCATGCTGATCGTAGACCGCTTTTTCCTGCTCAGGTGTCAAATGCGAGGCCGGATCTGCAAACACCAGACTGCAGGCCCGGCATTGAAAATAGGCCCGCCGGTTGTCTTGATGATAAACCTGAATGGCTGCGCTGTCGCATAAGGTACAAACCGTCATCAGCATCTCCTTGAGCCAGGCTTTCCGGCGCGGTCAAAATCAAGCCGCGTATGATAGCAGACCTGCGCCGATTGAGAAACGGACAGCATGGTGAATCCCGGCCAGTAAAAAAGGCAGCCTGAGCTGCCTTTATTACACTGCGAAGCTTGCGATACTGAGTGTGTGATCAGTGAAGACCACCAACGTACTGTGACAAGGCGTCGATTTCCTTATCACTCAGTTTCGCTGCGACCGAACGCATCATAGCGTTCATGTCGTTGCTGCGCTGGCCTTCGCGGAACATGGTCAACTGTTTCTTGATGTATTCCGCAGGCTGTCCGGAAATATCCGGGAAACCAGACAGGCTGGTGCCATTACCCCGCGGACCGTGACACGCCGTACAGGCCGCAATGCCACGGTCGGCATCACCCACACGGTAGAGCTGCTGACCGATTTCGATCGAACTCTCGGTTGTGGTGCCTTCAATCGCAGGCAGGGAACTGAAGTAAGCCGCCAGATCCGCCATGTCTTGTTCAGACAAAGGCATCGCCATGCCGCCCATCACAGGATCATTACGCCCTTGTTCACCACCTGTCGTCATCGCCAGCTTGAATTCCTTCAGCTGCTTCTCCAGATAACGTGGGTGCTGACCCGCAAGGTTGGGGTATTGTCCTGTGATACCTTTACCATCAGCGCCATGGCATGCTGCACATGTCGCTGCTTTTGCTTTTCCAGCTTCAACATCTCCCTGGGCCCAGCTTGTGCAACTGGCAAGAAGTGTAAATATCAATGCTAATTTCTTCATGACATTCCGTTTATAATTATTGAGCTTCCAGTACCACAAGTATTGCTTAGCAACATGGTATACAATGCACCACTAACCAAGCAGGGTTAGTGGTACATTTTACACACTTTCGCATAAAAGTAATTAGTCGACGACCAGAAGACTTGACGGAGTTAACAGTGAATTCCCCTCTCAACTACAGACAAACCCATTTTATTACCAGTGCTCCGGACATCCGCCACCTTCCTTTGGATAAAGGCGTTGAGATTGCATTTGCTGGCCGATCTAATGCCGGTAAATCAAGTGCTTTAAATCGTCTGACTGATCAGAAAAGCCTGGCACGTACCTCAAAAACCCCAGGTCGTACCCAGTTGATCAACATGTTTGAAGTCAGAACCGGCTGTAACCTGATTGACCTGCCGGGCTATGGCTACGCTCAGGTGCCGCTTGAGATGAAGAAGAAGTGGCAGGCCGCACTGGGTGAATACCTGCAAAAACGCGAATGCCTGCAGGGTCTGGTGGTACTCATGGATATCCGCCATCCGATGAAAGATCTCGACCAGCAAATGATTTACTGGGCAGTGGAAAGCCACCTGCCGGTATTGGTGCTGCTGACCAAAGCGGACAAACTCAAAAGTGGTGCCCGTAAAGCGCAGCTGCTGAAAATTCGCGAAGCGGCGCTGGCCTTTGGTGGTGATGTGGAAGTCGAGAATTTTTCTGCCCTGAAAGGCATAGGTGTTGATCAGGTCCGCCGCAAACTCGATACCTGGTTTGCCCCGGAACTGGCCCGTCAGCAGGCGTTGCTGGAGGCAGAGCACATTGAACAGGACGGTATTGAGCCGGACGCAGAATAACAAGAGTCAATATGCCTGATCGCCCGATCAGGCATCAACCCGCCGTTTTTCTCACTTTCGCGCCAATCAGACCGTTTACAAACGCCAGATAAAAATGTCCCCACCGGAACGATGGGGCAACGGGAGAGAAATAGGAGGTTTTTATATTTGTTCAGAAAGGATTAATGATTTAACCAGCCAACGCAAGTTTTTTATACGAAATCTGGGCGTTTGTTCCCCTCTGATTCCTGATTTTTCATAGCTCCCCTCAGACATAACATTCACTTTTGCCCGACTCAGGCCAAAATCCCGGCCAATTGTTTCATTCTGCAAATTAAGTCGGCCCTGGTTCACCTGACCCGCTCAATTTGGAACTTTATTACAGAAACATGGCAAAATGACAAAAAAAAGCCACCCAATAAACGGGTGGCCGGATCATGGATAGGTCGACTGGCGATGTGCTCACTCAGCCCGACAAATATGAACAAGAAGCAGGCTTCATTATAGACGCCTCATTACTATAATTAAAGTAATTACTCTAATTATTATCCGTCGGGCCATCCGCCAGAGAAACCACAGCAGCAGTGACGCCGGGCTGACGAGTCAGATTAGCCGCAATTCCGGGCCAAGATGCGCAGAGTATCAGCAAACACGGCCAGCAAAGGGATAGTTTGTGCGAGAGAGGATGAGCAACAGTCGGGAGATGAAAGCGGATAATGATTGGGCCGGGCACAAATAAAAACGCCCTGGCCAAATGACCAGGGCGGCTAAAAAAAAGCCAAATCCAATAACGTGAAACAAAAGGTCTGAAAGATAGAACATCTTACCTCTGTACCCTACGCCGCTAACTGTATATCAAGTGTGCAGAGAAAAAAAGCCCTTTTCGTAGTTTTTTTTCATACAAGACGTAATTAAATTATACGAAAATTTGATAAACCCTGATTCAGATTGAAAAAAACCGGCCTGCAGGCCGGTTTTGACGATTTTATTACATCTTGAGCAGTGCTCGCTGAAGCGGATTAATGCGCCTGATCCCAGTTGTCACCGCTGCCTGCATCCGCGATAAGTGGCACATCCAGCTCGGCAGCGGCTTCCATCAGCTCGCAGACCGATTTCGCCACACTCTCCAGCTCAGATTCTTTCACTTCAAACACCAGTTCATCGTGTACCTGCATCAGCAGACGGACACGCTCGCTGTCTTGTGTCTGGATCCAGTTATCGACGGCCACCATGGCACGTTTGATGATATCCGCCGCCGTGCCCTGCATCGGGGCATTGATCGCCGCCCGCTCCGCCGCTTTGCGGCGAATGGCATTGCGCGATTTGATGTCCGGCAGATAGAGGCGACGGCCAAACAGGGTTTCGACATACCCTTGCTCGCTGGCCTGGGTACGGGTGCTTTCCATATATTCCAGCACACCCGGGTAGCGCTCAAAATACACATTCATGTATTGCTGCGCCTCGTTCCGGCCCATCCCCAGCTGTTTTGCCAGACCAAAGGCACTCATGCCGTAAATCAAACCAAAGTTGATGGCTTTAGCACGGCGGCGCTGTTCGCTGGTGACCTCTTCAATCGGCAGGCCGAGGATCTCGGCCGCGGTCGCGGCGTGGATATCTTTGCCGTGACGGAAAGCATCAAGCAGCGCTTTGTCGCCGGACAGATGGGCCATGATCCTCAGCTCAATCTGCGAGTAGTCGACCGCCAGAATCTTGTAGCCTGCCGGTGCGATAAAGGCCTGACGGATCCGGCGCCCTTCTTCGTTGCGGATAGGAATGTTCTGCAGGTTCGGATCGGTCGACGACAGACGCCCCGTGGCCGCGACGGCTTGATGGTATGAGGTATGAACCCGCTTGGTGGCCGGGTTAATCATACGCGGTAGCTTGTCGGTATAAGTCGACTTGAGTTTCGCCAGTCCGCGGTGCTCCAGCAGCAGCTTAGGCAGCGGGTAATCCAGCGCCAGCTCCTGCAACACTTCTTCATTGGTCGATGGGGTACCGGAAGGGGTTTTCTTGACCACAGGCAAGCCCATTTTCTCAAACAGAATCGCCTGCAGCTGTTTGGGCGAGCTGAGATTAAATTCCTCACCGGCCACGTCGTAAGCTTTGGCCTGGATCTCATCTAGCCGCACCGCAATTTCCTGCGACTGCGCGGTCAGCAAACTGGCATCGAGCAGCACACCAGTGCGCTCCATACGCGACAGTACTGGCACCAGCGGCATTTCAATGTCTTCCAGCACGCTTTTCAGTTTAGGATCCGCATTGAGCTTGCCGATCAGCAGGTTGTGCAGACGCAGGGTGATATCCGCATCTTCTGCCGCATAAGGGCCGGCCTGCTCCAGATCGATCTGGTTGAAGGTCAGCTGTTTCTTACCTTTGCCGGCAATGTCTTCGAAACTGATGGTTTTGTGTTCCAGATAACGCAGCGACAGGCTGTCCATATCATGGCGGCCCACCACGCTGTTATACACATACGACTCCAGCATGGTGTCGAAGCGGATACCCTGCATGGCCACCCCATACCGCGCCAGGACGCTGGCGTCATATTTCAGGTTCTGGCCCACTTTGGCCTGCTCCGGGTCTTCCAGCAAAGGTTTCAGCTGGGCGATCACCCAGTCGCGGTCCAGCTGCGACGGCGCATCCAGATAATCATGGGCCACAGGCACATAAGCCGCTTTGCCTTCTTCCGCCGCAAAAGACAGCCCGACCAGGTTGGCGACCATGTAATCCAGGTTGTCGGTTTCGGTATCAAAAGCAAAGACATCCGATTGTTTGAGTATCGCCAGCCACTCGCTAAAGCGGGCCTCGTCCAGCACCACTTCATAGCCGCTGCGGTCAATCACAGGAGCCGGCGCTGACGATTGCACCGGATCACTGTCTTGGGTCGCAATGGTGGCAGCGCCATCAGCAACAATGCGGCCATCGCTGCCGTCGAGCATTTCTGCCAGCCAGCGACGAAATTGCAGCTTGCCGAACAGCCGGGTCAGCTCATCGATATCCGGGGTGCCTTTTTGCAGCTCCTGCGGAGTGAATTCAAGTTCGACATCCAGTTTGATGGTCGCCAGTTCATACGACATCAGCGCCGCTTCGCGGTTTTCTTCCAGTTTCTTGGCCATGGTTTTCGAGCCGCGAAAGCCCAGCGCCGCAATCGCATCCAGGTTGTCATACAGATCTTTTAGGCCGCCAATCCCGGTCAGCAAGGCAGTTGCAGTCTTGTCACCCACGCCAGGCACGCCGGGAATGTTGTCGACCTTGTCTCCCATCAGGGCCAGATAATCAATGATCAGTTCCGGACCGATACCGAACTTTTCCCGTACCCCGTCAGGATCCATCACCACGCCCGTCATGGTGTTGATCAGGGTAACGTTCTCATCCACCAGCTGCGCCATGTCTTTATCACCTGTGCTGATCAGCACTGGCATCCCGGCCTGGGAAGCCTGACGAGCCAGCGTGCCGATGACATCATCAGCCTCGACCCCGGGTTCGCAAATCAGCGGCAGGCCCATGGCCTTGATAATGGCGTGCAAGGGTTCTATCTGTGCACGCAAATCATCCGGCATAGGCGGGCGATGCGCTTTATACTCGGGATATAGCTCATCGCGGAAGGTCTTGCCTTTGGCATCAAAGACAACAGCAATGTGTTCCGTCGCAAATTGACGCAGCATGCTACGCAACATATTTACCACGCCATACACAGCACCGGTTGGTTCACCATCTGAGTTAGTGAAATTGGGCGAGGCATGATAGGCACGATAAAGATACGAGGAACCATCGATCAGGATCAGTGGATTTTCTGGAATAGTTGCCATAATGGATTGTCTGTATCTGGAAGATAAAAGGATCAGGGTCTTAGGATGCCATGAGATGTGCCGAGTGTTAACAGAAGTTTTTCCCTTCCTGGATCACTCCGCCTGTGGATAAGTTTGTGAGTTTTTGGAATAAGCCTGATGATCTTTTTTTGAATAACTCAAGAAAGATGAATTAAATTAACTAAAAATCATAAACTTAAAATATATAACCAAAAATAACCCTTGATCCTGCAAAGATCATCAAGTGTGGAAAAAGTTATCAGATGGCGGTGTAATCGGTCAAAGCGATGCCAAATTCCCCAAGGTTGAACAAAAAGGAGGCCAAGATGAAAAAGGTTGCAGTGATATTAAGCGGTTCCGGCGTCTTTGACGGCAGCGAGATCCATGAAGCTGTGCTGGCGCTGTACGCCATAGAGCAGGCCGGTGCCAGCTGGCACTGTTTTGCCCCGAACGTGGATCAGCACCATGTGATTAACCATATTACCGGCGAGCCGATGAATGAAACACGCAATGTGCTGATCGAAGCTTCGCGCATTGCCCGGGGCCAGATCCAGGATGTGGCTGAACTCAGCGCACGTGACTTCGATGCCCTGCTGCTGCCGGGCGGTTTCGGGGCGGCCAAAAACCTGTCAGACTTCGCCATCAAAGGTGCATCCTGCCAGATCCATCCCGAGGTCAAGCGTGCCTGCCAGGAATTTGCCCGGGCGCAGAAGCCGGCCGCTTATCTGTGCATTGCGCCGGTATTGATCCCACAGATTTATGGCAAGGGCGCAAAAGGCACCATAGGGCATGACAAAGAGGTGGCCAGTGCATTTCGCGCCATGGGCGGCGATCATATTGACTGCCCTGTCGATGAGTTTGTGCTGGATCAGGAACGCTGTCTGTTAAGCACCCCGGCCTACATGCTGGCAGGCTCAATCTCAGAAGCGGCCAGCGGGATCAACAAGCTGGTACAGCAACTGGTTAAAATGGCCTGAAAAAGAAAAAGCGGCGCTTTATACAAGCGCCGCTCAGCAGAAGTGGTCATTGTTTTTAGCCCTACACCAAAAACCTGACCAAGCTGTATTACTGGAAGCAATGTGAGCAATGTCGTGCCTTCATACGGAAGCTGTTACTGTTTATTTCCCGCTGAGTGCAAGTTAATAATAACCATTCTCATTACCTTTGCAAGCGTTAATTGATAATAATTTTCATTCATCAATAAATTCAATGCTTTCGCTTGTTTGTCACTGGCCTTGCCCATTCTCTGGCAGCTAAAAAAGAAAAAGCGGTGCTTGAAAACAAGCACCGCTAAGCAAAAGTCGACAGCATATTCAGCCCTACACTCAATATCTGCCTTCGCTAAAGTACACTGGAAGCAATGTGAGCAATGTCGTGCTATCAGACCAGAAACGCCTTGCTGTTCGTTTCTCGCTGAAAGCAAGTTAATAATAACCATTCTCATTTATTGCGCAAGCACTATTTGCGAATAATTTTCATTTACCCTACTTATCCCAGCTTTTTACGAAATGCAGGCGGTAATCCTCTATGCCGTCTTTCTTCTCCATGTGCTCTATCTGATAACCGTTTCTCAATAACAGTCTCAGCATCGAAGGGTAGCGGTTACGGGATTTGACTCTCAGCTCCTGATAGCCCTGCGCTTTGACCCAGGCTTCCTGAGTACTCATCAGAGCCTGAGCCACCCCATTGTGACGTCCTTCGGCGACCACGCCGCCAAGCCAGCTGTAATAACAGGTTTCCGACAGGCTGTAGCCAATTTTCACGCCCATCAGCTCGCCCTCTTTTTCCGCCACCAGGATCAAAGGACAACGCCCGCGCACTCTGGTGGCCAGACTGTGCTCTGTCTCAGGGTGATCAAATTCTTTGATTCTGGCCAGCACGCTGGCCGCCTCAGCCAGACTGGCTTCACGTATTTTCATCACAGCCCCCAACTCAGATGCCGCCGACAAAAAAGCCGGCGATTGCCGGCTTTGAGTTTATGACAGCCCCTGCGAGGGCTCAAGCTGGGAACGCAGACCGGTCAGACGCTTCACCAGATAATTGAGCAGTACGCCGTACATAGGCACAAACAGGCCCAGACTGATGATCAGTTTGACGCCATAATCTACCAGGGCAATTTCCACCCAGTGTTCGGCCATGAAGGCATCCGGGCTCTGATAAAAAGCGATGGAGAAAAAAGCAATAGTATCAATGGCATTACCGAATACCGTCGAGCAAGTAGGGGCTATCCACCACTGCTTGCACTGGCGCAGGCGGTTAAATACAGAAACATCCAGGATCTGCCCCAGCAGATAAGCCATAAAGCTGGCTATCGCGATCCGGGCCACAAAGAGGTTGAACTCACCCAGCGGTGCGAGCCCCTGAAAAGCGCCCTGATAGAACACCACGGAGAGGAGATAAGACACCGCCAGGGCCGGCAGCATAACCCGGGTAATGATCTTACGCGCCATGGCGGCACCGTAAATACGTACCGTCAGATCAGTGGCCAGAAAAATAAACGGGAAGGTAAAAGCGCCCCAGGTGGTGTGGACACCAAACAGGGTAAAGGGGATCTGAACCAGATAGTTGCTGGAGGCAATGATCACCAGGTGGAACAAGACCAGAATCCACAGAGCCTGACGCTGCTGGGCCGGCGAGAAAGGAGAAGTCGTCATCAACAGACCTTTTTGTCAAATGGGGGCGAGGGAACCCAAACACACCAACAGCACATTTTATGTCCAGTGCTGTCACCAAAGGCGCTGATTATACAGTAACCAATCCGACTGCCAAGACACCACAGGGGATGGCAAACGTTTGCTGTTAAAATTTGATTACTGAGTCAACTTTTCCAGCCAGCCTGCCAGAAAGGCCAGAGTGTGGCCGTCATCCCGGCTGAGCAATTCCAGCCACATCGCTGAGCTGTAGTGCTCGCCTTTCAGCATCATCCGGCAGCCTTCAAAATCGATCAGCCAGATATGTAAATCGGCATTGGCCTCTTTTTCTACCACGCTCGCCCCCAGCACAGTGACCAGTGCCAGCGCGACACCGGCAAAGCTGTCGTAGTCAAAATCCGGGGTCTGCAGATGCAAACAGCCCTGCGCGCTGTCCAGTTCGCGCACGCCAAAACGGATGTCAGTCGGATAAGTCATGGGGTGTCCTTCCAGTCTCCGGCGCTGCCGGGCAGTTATGGTGTAAGTAAGTGTGTATTAGCGTATCAAAGCATAAGCAAGGCATAGCAATGGGCGGGGATTCGTGGTCTTATCGCCGGGTTGCCTTGACGGCCAGGAGGCCTAGCCGGGTAACACTGTGGTGATGAATTGCATTCTCACCCCAATACGCAAGCTGTTTTGTAGTAAACAAAATCCTGGATTTTGTTTCTGCTACACTCTCTGCCGGATAATCGACGATTGTCCGGTATTTTTTTGCCTCCGGCTCAGCCCGCTTAATACTCAGCGGCAGCCAGTAAATGCTCTTCGATCACCGATAAAAAGACCTTGCCGTATTTTTCCAGCTTCCGCTGACCGACACCGTTAACAGCCAGCAATTCGCCTTCCGAGGTCGGTAAACGCTCGGCCATTTCCATCAGGCTGGCATCATTGAACACCACATAGGGCGGCAGTGATTCTTCGTCGGCAATCGCTTTACGTACCATCCGCAGTTTGGAAAACAGCTTCTTGTCGTACTGGCGTTTGAGCCGGTTGTCCTGCCGGGCATTGCCGCGCGAGCTGCTGTCAATCCGCGGCACCGCGAGCTGGAGACTGATCTCCCCGCGCAGCACAGAGCGCGCTTTCTCGGTCAGCTGCAGGGTGGAGCTGTTGACTATGTTCTGAGTCAGGAAGCCGCGGTGGATCAGCTGGCGCACAATACTGACCCAGAATTCATGGCTGTGCTCGCGGCCGATGCCGTAGGTGCTGAGCTTGTCATGCCCCTGCTCCCGGACTTTGGCATTTTGCAGGCCGCGCAGTACATCGACCACATGGTGAACCCCAAAGCGCTGATTCACCCGGTAGACACAGGACAGCGCCTTCTGCGCCATTTCCAGTGCCTCAAAATGCTGCGGCGGATCAATACAGATATCGCAGTTGCCGCAGGCGTGCTCACTGTGCTCGCCAAAGTAATGCAGCAGCACCTGGCGGCGACAGGTCTGCGCCTCGGCAAACGCCCCCATGGCATTGAGCTTATGGCTTTCGACCTGCTTTTGCGGGCCTTCCTCTTTCTCATCCAGACAGCGGCGCAACCAGGCCAGATCCGCCGGATCGTAAAACATCACGGCTTCAGCAGGCAGGCCATCACGCCCGGCACGGCCGGTTTCCTGGTAATAAGATTCGATATTGCGCGGAATATCAAAATGCACCACGAAGCGGACATTGGGTTTATTGATCCCCATACCGAAGGCCACAGTAGCGGCAACAACCTGAATGTCATCGCGCTGAAACCCTTCCTGCACCCGGATCCGCTCGTCGTGTTCCAGCCCGGCATGGTAGGCCGCCGCACGTACCCCCTGCTCGGCGAGCTTCTCCGCCACCTGCTCCACTTTTTTGCGGCTGTTGCAGTAAATAATACCGCTCTGGCCGCGCACACTGGCTAAAAAACGCACCAGTTGCGCCATCGGCTTGTACTTTTCCTGCAGGGTATAGCGGATATTGGGCCGGTCAAAGCTGCCCAGGTGGGTAAAAGGGTCATCCAGCGCCAGCCGGCTTATGATGTCCTGCCGGGTGGTGTCGTCGGCCGTGGCGGTCAGGGCAATAACAGGCATAGCGGGAAAGTGCTGCTTGAGCATACCCAAAGACGCATACTCAGGCCGGAAGTCATGTCCCCACTGGGACACACAGTGCGCTTCATCCACGGCCAGCAGGCTGACCGGCAAGCCACTGAGGCGGTCAATGAAATCCCGGCTCACTACCCGTTCCGGCGACACGTACACCAGCTTAAGCGTGCCGTCTGCCATCCCCTGCCAGGTAGCCTGTATCGCGTCCGGTGACATGGTTGAATTGAGGCAACCCGCCGCGACGCCATTGGCTAGCAGCTGGTCAACCTGATCTTTCATCAGTGAAATCAGCGGAGAGATGACCAGAGTCAGTCCTTCGCGCACGAGAGCGGGGATCTGGTAACAGAGCGACTTGCCGCCCCCGGTCGGTAAGATCACCAGACAATCACGGCCTGACGCCACAGCCTCGATGACCGCCTGCTGGCCGGGCCGGAACGATTGATAGCCAAACACCTGCTGCAGAATCTGCTCACTGTTGGCGGATGAAACGGCACGGCTGAGATCAGGGGTTGAGGCGGACATGACTTCACTCTTGATTGACACAGCCGGCTATTCTATACCATTCAGATCCCGGATGGGAGCGCCAGCCTCACCGCAACCGGATCCGCCAAAGAAGTCGCTGGTCATTTTGTTCGGGCTGGCATTATACTGCCCGTCCGGGCATATCTAGCGCAATGCCCATACCTTCCTGTCAATATTTACCATAACGTACTGGAATAGCATGGACGAGCAAGCAAAAACCACCCAACGTGGGGTCATACTGGCGATCGGCGCCTACACCATGTGGGGCATTGCACCAATTTACTTTAAGATGCTGCAAAGCGTCAGTCCGATGGAAATCCTCAGCCACCGCATTATTTGGTCTTTCTTTTTTCTGGCGGGATTGATCTTTCTTGGCAAGGGCTGGGGCAAAGTCCGGCAGGTGCTAAAACAACCTAAAGTTCTGCTGATGCTGCTGGCCAGCTCTGTCATTATTGGTGCCAACTGGCTGATCTTTATCTGGGCGGTCAACAGCAACTACATGCTGGATGCCAGCCTGGGCTATTTCATCAATCCGCTGCTGAACGTGCTGCTGGGCATGGTGTTTCTGGGCGAACGGCTGCGCCCGCTGCAGTGGCTGGCCGTGGCGCTGGCCGCCGGCGGTGTGCTGGTGCAGTTAATCCATTTCGGCTCCCTGCCCTGGGTGGCACTGGTACTGGCTGCCAGTTTTGGTGTCTACGGCCTGCTGCGCAAAAAAGTCAATCTGGATGCCCAAACCGGCCTGCTGATGGAAACCAGCATCCTGCTGCCACTGGCACTGGGTTATGTATTCCTGTTCGCCAGCAGCCCGACCTCGGACTGGACGCAGAACAGCACAGACACCAACTTGCTGCTGATGGCAGCAGGGATAGTCACCACCTTGCCCTTACTGTGCTTTACCGGCGCGGCCACCAAGCTCAAACTGTCGACGCTGGGCTTTTTCCAGTACATAGGTCCCAGCCTGATGTTCCTGCTGGCCGTCGCAGTGTACGGTGAGGAATTCAGTGCCGACAAGAGCCTGACGTTTGCCTGCATCTGGCTCGCGCTGGTGCTGTTCAGCTACGATGGCATCAAGGGCCACCGCCAGAGCCGCAAGAAAGCCCAAATCGCCTGACACTGCCCGCCCCTTGCTAACTCAGCACACAGATTGCTCACACCCGCGGGCAATCTGTGTTAAAAACACCTAATCTTATTGACTGATTCCAAACCATTTTCAGAAGGATAAGCCATGAAAAGGACTTCCCTTGCGCTGGCTCTGACCTGCGCCTTGCTCTCCGCCTCGGCCTACAGCGAACAAGCCACAGATCTCATCGCCCCGGAAGGGGCCACAGGCTTTCAGCGTAACGCGCAAGTCACAGGCAAAGCGTGGATGATTGCCACCGCCAATCCGTATGCCAGTGATGCCGGCGCCGCCATTCTGGCCAAAGGCGGTAATGCCATTGATGCCATGATTGCCGCGCAGCTGGTGCTGGGCCTGACCGAGCCGCAATCCTCCGGTCTGGGAGGCGGGGCATTTCTGGTGTACTGGGACAGCAAAGAAGAAGCCCTGACCACCTTCGACGGTCGTGAAACGGCCCCGGCTGAAGTCACGCCGCAATTATTCCAGGACGACAAAGGCACGCCTTTGTCTTTCTATGATGCCGTGGTCGGTGGCCGCTCTGTCGGCACTCCGGGCACGGTCAAACTGATGTGGCATACCCACCAGCGTTTGGGCAAGCTCCCCTGGAAAGATCTGTTTGCACCCGCGATAACGCTGGCACGCGACGGCTTTACCGTCAGCCCGCGACTGGCGCAACTGGTTCAGCAAGACAGCGAACGCCTGCAGCGCTGGCCGGCCACCAAAGCCTACTTTTTCCCCAACGGGCAGGCACTGAAAGCCGGGGATACGCTGAAAAACCCGGCCTATACCGATACCCTGCAGCAAATTGCTGAGCGCGGCGCCAGTGCCTTTTATCACGGTGATATTGCCAAAGACATAGTCAAAACCGTGCGCAGCGCCGAAGGTAATCCCGGGGTGCTCAACACCATGGATCTGGCTACCTATCAGGTTAAAGAACGTCCGGCGGTCTGCGCGCCGTATCGCCAGTATCAGGTCTGTGGCATGGGGCCGCCCAGCTCCGGGGCGCTGACACTGGGTCAGATCCTGGGAATGCTGAGTCATTTCCCGATGAAAGAGCTGGGGCCGCAAAAAGCGCTGAGCTGGCATTTGATCGGCGATGCATCCCGGCTGGCGTTTGCTGACCGTGGCCGCTATATGGCGGACAGCGACTATGTCCCTATGCCGACCGCGGGGCTGCTAGATAAAGATTACCTCAGCCAGCGCGCCGGCCTGCTGAAAAGCAACCAGGCCTTGCCCGAGGTCAGCGCGGGACTGCCGCCCTGGTCGCACGCCGTGCATTACGGCCAGGATAATGCGCTTGAACTGCCTTCCACCAGCCATCTGGTGATTGTCGATAAAGACAGGAACGTGCTGTCGATGACCACCACCATAGAGAACGGATTCGGCTCCCGCCTGATGGTGCGCGGTTTCCTGCTCAACAATGAGCTGACCGACTTCTCATTCAGTACTCATGACAATGGCATCCCGATTGCCAACCGGGTCGAACCCGGTAAACGGCCGCGTTCATCCATGGCGCCGACCATAGTGCTGAAAGATGACCAGCCGGTGCTGGCGATCGGCTCACCAGGCGGCAGCCAGATCATCGGTTATGTCGCCAAAACCCTGATCGCTCACCTCGACTGGGGATTGAGCCTGCAGCAGGCAATCGATCTGCCCAACATGAACAATCGCTTCGGCCCGTTCGAGCTGGAGCAGGGAACCAGTGCTGAGCACTGGGCACCGGAGCTGGAAAAACTGGGCTTTGAGGTCCAGATCAAGCCGCTCAACTCAGGGGTCCAGGCGATCGGCCTGTTCCGCGGTCAGCTCAATGGGGCCGCCGACCCGCGCCGTGAAGGGAAAGTGGTCGCTCAGTAAAGAGCGCTGGTTTGGCTCTCGATCAAACCATTACCAACAGACGTATTCGCAGTCTGTTCCGGCCTGTGTCTAAGTGAAATAACTTCGCTGTTATTCCTCCCCCTTTGCAAGGGGGAGGTTAGGAGGGGGTCTATGGCAAGAAAAGCCAAAGGAAATCATCACATCGCTTCAAGCTTGGCGTACTGAGTCACCAGCCACTTGATGCCTTCACCGTTGAAAGCCACCTGAACCCGGCTCTGGGTGCCGCTGCCTTCAAAATTGATGATGGTGCCTTCCCCGAATTTGGGATGCTGAACCCGCTGGCCCAGATTAAAACCGGTCTGATTAAAGTTATCGTTGACCTGGGTCTGGCTGAAACGGCCGCCCGTTGACGGACGCGACACCTGCGCTTTCATCCGCACTTCTTCGATAAACTCTTCCGGGATTTCCCGGACAAAACGCGACACCTTATGGAAATTGTCTTTGCCGTACAAACGCCGCATTTCGGCATGGGTGATAAACAGCTTTTCCATCGCCCGGGTCATACCCACATAGCACAGACGGCGCTCTTCTTCGAGGCGGCCATGCTCTTCGGAGGTGCGAAAGCTCGGGAACATGCCCTCTTCGACTCCCACCATAAAGACCACAGGGAATTCCAGCCCTTTGGCGCTGTGCAAAGTCATCAGCTGAACGGCATCATCGAATTCATCGGCCTGGCCTTCGCCGGCCTCCAGCGCAGCATGTGACAGAAAGGCCGCCAGCGGGCTCATTTCCTGGGCTTCTTCCGGCACTTCAAACTGACGGGTGGCGGTCACCAGCTCTTCCAGGTTTTCAATCCTGGCCTGGGCTTTTTCGCCTTTTTCCTGCTCGTACATGGCCCGCAAACCCGATGCACGGATAGCCTCGTCGGTCTGCTGATACAGCGGCAGATCGCGGGTGTCGTCTTCCAGCGCATTCACCAGCTCAACAAAGCGGCGCAGTGAATTGGCCGCGCGCCCAGCCAGGACTTTTTCGTCCAGCAACTCAACACTGGCCCGCCACATAGTGATACCGCGATCGCGGGCCGCCATGCGTATGGTATCTAAGGTGCGCTCACCCAAGCCCCGGGTCGGGGTATTGACCACCCGCTCAAACGAGGCGTCATCATTGCGGTTTGAGATCAGACGCAGGTACGACAGCGCATCTTTAATTTCCTGACGCTCGAAGAAACGCATGCCGCCATAAATCCGGTACGGCATACCCGCCTGGATCAGGGCTTCTTCCAGCACCCGTGACTGGGCATTGCTGCGGTACAGCATGGCCGTGTCATTGAGCGCGCCGCCGCTGTCCTGCCAGCTTTTAATCTTACCTACCACAAAACGGGCTTCATCCAGCTCGTTAAAGGCCGAGTAAACGGAAATCTTTTCCCCTTCGCTGCCGTCGGTCCACAGATTCTTGCCCATACGTTCATTGTTATGGGCGATCAGGGCATTGGCGGCCTGAAGTATGTTGCCGGTCGAGCGGTAATTCTGCTCCAGAAAAATACTGGAGGTATTGGTAAACTCGCGCAGGAAGCGCTGGATATTTTCGACCTTGGCACCCCGCCAGCCGTAGATAGACTGGTCATCGTCACCGACTATCATCACATGACATTCAGGGCCGGCCATCAGGCGCAGCCAGGCAAACTGGATGTTGTTGGTATCCTGAAACTCGTCCACCAGTATGTGCTTGAAGCGCGCCTGGTAATGTTCGCGGATATGCTTGTTATATTTCAGCAGCTCAAAAGCGCGCAGCAGCAATTCGGCAAAATCGACTAAACCTGCGCGATCGCAGGCTTCCTGGTAGGCGGTATAGAGCCGCAGCCAGGTCTGCTCAACCGGGTCGTTAAAGGTTTCGACATGCGCCGGACGCAGTCCCTCATCCTTCTTGCCGTTGATATACCAGGCCGCCTGACGGGCCGGCCACTGCTTTTCATCCAGGTTCTGGGCTTTGATCAGACGGCGCAGCAGGCGCATCTGATCGTCAGAATCGATGATGTTGAAATCTTCCGGCAATTTGGCGTCGAGATAATGGGCGCGCAGCATGCGGTGGCTCAGGCCGTGAAAGGTGCCGTTCCACATCCCGGCGCAGTTGCCCTGCATCAGCGCATTGATGCGTCCGCGCATTTCAGCCGCGGCTTTGTTGGTGAATGTCACCGACATCAGTGAGAAAGGCGAGGCTTCTTCTACCCGCAGCAACCAGGCGATCCGGTGCACCAGCACCCGTGTTTTACCACTGCCGGCGCCGGCCAGTACCAAATGATTCCCCAGCGGTGCCGCCACCGCTTCGCGTTGTTTGTCATTAAGACCATCTAACAAGAGTGAAACGTCCATCGCCTTTCTACTGGTTATTTATACACTGGCGGTGATTATAACAGCTCAGCCAGAGAATGCCTGCCCTGTCGCCGGCTTCTTTCTGCATCCCCCTAACCGGCCCACAATCACTTTTCAGCAAAAAATCACACCTGGCTGAAATTTATCCGCCCGCCTGCCTTTCTAGTCTTTATAAGAGGGTCTAGTCTGCAAATGAGCCACTCAGTGGTGGCCAGGTACCGCAGGACGGACGTTCGTTCACTGCTACATCTCACTGTCTACTGAAAGAGGAATGATGATGAACAAGAGCCACTTAGCCTTAGCCACCGCCGTCTCCGGTCTGTTAATTCTGGCCGGTACACTCTCTGCCCCCGTTACCGCCGCGGAAGCCAAAGAAAAATGCTACGGCGTTGCCAAAGCCGGTAAAAATGACTGCGCCACCAAAACCGGCTCCTGTGCCGGTACTGCCAAAACCGATGCTCAGAAAGACGCCTTTATCATGGTGCCCAAAGGTCTGTGTGACCGTCTGGCTGGCGGCAGCACGCAAAGCAGTTAATCATGATACGTGATCATGCCTTTGAACAGGTGGGGGTTGGCCTGCGTGCCCCCCACCTGAGTCAGTTTGCCGCGATGAACCCGCCCGAAGTGGGCTGGCTGGAAATTCACAGCGAAAACTATTTCAACCCCGACAGCCCGGCACGCCGCAGTCTCAATCGCATTGCTGATCATACCCCGATCAGCTGCCACGGTATCGGCTTGTCGCTGGGCTCTGCCGATCCGCTGGATGTCCGTCATCTGGCTCAGTTACAGCGCCTGATCGACGACATTCAGCCCATGGCCGTGTCCGACCATTTAAGCTGGAGTTCGATCAACGGCCAGTATTTCAACGATCTGCTGCCCATTCCCTACACGGAACAAGCGCTCAATGTGGTCTGCGCCAAAATCAGTCAGGTGCAGGAGACGCTGGGACGCCAGTTACTGCTCGAGAACCCGTCCAGCTACCTGAGCTTCAGCCATGCCACGTATACCGAATGGGAGTTTCTGGATCTTGTCCAGCAGCGCACCGGCTGCGGCCTGCTGCTGGATCTCAATAATATTTATGTCAGCAGTTTCAATCACGGCTTTGACTGCGCCACCTATCTGGCGGCGCTGAACCCCGACGCCGTCAAGGAAATCCATCTGGCGGGCTTTACGGTCAAACAACTTGATGAAGGTGAGATCTGGATTGATACCCACAGCCGCCCGGTCAGTGATCCCGTCTGGCAGCTGTACCGGGACTGGGTGCAAATCCACGGTTCAGTGCTGACCCTGATCGAATGGGACCTCGACATTCCCTCGCTGGCAGTGCTGCTGGGCGAAGCCGATAAGGCCCGGCAGATCCTGCGAGCCACCCACCCTGGCGGAGGCGAGCATGAAAGACGACGCGCCTGATCTGGCCACCCTGCAGACGAGTTTTGCCCAGGCCCTGCAATACCGGCCAAGCGATGTCGCCAGCCTGATCACCGCCAACCATTTCAGCGCCGAGCAACGGCTGCAAATCTACCGCAACAACTTTGTGCTCAGCCTGAGCGAAGTGCTGGAAGCGACCTATCCGGCAGTCAAAGCCGTGGTGGGTGACGCGTGTTTTTCGGCGCTGGCCCGCCAGCATATTCTGACCGCGCCGTTGGAACAGGGCGATGTCAGCCATTACGGCGGCGGTTTCGACCAGACGATCTGTGCTCAGCCATCACTGACTGATGCCGTGCCGTATCTGGCCGATCTGGCGGCCTTAGAATGGCTGGTCGACCGGGCGTCGATGTACGATGCGGCCCTGGCGCCGTTTCCGCTGGAAAAACTGCAGGGACTGACAGAGCAGCGTCTGGCCGAAGCCAGATTGCTCCCTCAGCCTGCCTGCTGGTTACTGGACAGCGACTATGCGGTTGCCTCGCTGTGGCTGGCGATACGCGATGATCAGCTGGACGGCTTGACCATCCAGACGAGGGAATCTGCCATAGTGCTGCCCGGACCGGCCGTGATCGCCACCACTCAGGCGGCAACCGCACTGGTGCAGCTGGCGCGGCAACATCAGCCACTGGAACAAGCCAGCCAGGAGATGCTGGCGGTGCTGGGGGAGCTGATTGCTGCGCAGGTTTTTTCCGATATCCACTATGCTGATGATATGTAATCAAAATATTCAGTACTTCAGTGGCAACGCGACCTCAGCGCTGCACTGAAGCTCAGGAGGCTGACATGCTCTA
>NZ_JASJOJ010000025.1:0-68305 GCF_038519165.1 Photobacterium sp. SP02 | reverse complement strand
AATTAAACGGTGCCAGAACTTGCCTGAATTTTTCAGAGACCAACTGCTCTGCGGTTTCATGATAGTCACACGGTTGAAACTTAACGCGATTACCTTCAGATATACCTACCCGACCCGGCCCCAGCACTTTTCGGTGAATAGGAAAAAGAGACATTAATCTCTCTAACCCATCATCTGAACCTTCAACTTGATCTAACATATAACTCGTTGCACGACCACTTTCGTTTAACATATAGTATTTACTATCATATTTCATTTTCTTGCCATCACATGATTTGTCTTCTAATTGCACATCTCTCAAACTGTTGATAATTCAGAATATTGAAAAACCTATGGCCGCCAGAAACACTTTAGGCAGCCATTGTAGTAATAGCTTGTTATTCAAAGGCCGAACCAATTGACCATTCATCTACCCGCAAAAACTTCAAGCCGGTTAAATTAGCTTCACGCAGAGCATTCACAACAGTTTCATGGAATAAAAATTTAGGTTTTTCTTCTAACCTAAAGACAAGACGCTCTGCTACTGGTATTTCTTCTAATACCTTATCATCCAAGGACAGACTTTCTAAGGTAAAGCTATATGTTTTATAATTTCCATCAATTTCAGAACGTAATAAGTTTATACATTTATAACTATTCCAAATATGAATATAATAATAATCTGACCAAACCTTATTACCATTGATGATATTTGTTTGATAAAAATCAACGCCAGGTAAGTTAAATTTCAACAATACCTGTCTAAATTTATCCGAGATCAACTGTTCTGCAGTCTCATGATAATCGCATGGGCTAAACCTGCTAGAATCGCCATCCAACACTTCTACAATGCCTGGACCTAACACCCTTTTACTAATGGACCTACGTGACATTAGATGCTCTAATCCTTCATCAGAACCATCCGCTTGTTCAAGCATATATGCACCTGACTCATGATTTTCTCTCAATATATAGTACTGACTGTCGTATTTCATATTATTTTCGTGCAAGGAATTTCCCAATGAACAGACTCAGCCACAGGCCTCTGAGTCAATGTTTATCAAATCCAGCCGTATCTATCATTAAAGCCCCACTGAAGGGGGCAATATCAATTACAAATCATCATAAAAATCATCATCGTCGTCTTCAAAGGCAGATCCGATAGACCAGCTATCTACACGACGAAAACCTAAACCACTGAGGTCAGCGGCACTGAGGGCTGCAACGACAGACTCATGAAACAGAAATGTTGGGTCTGCTCTCAACCGGAAAACCAATCTTTTTTCTAAAGGCACTTGATCCAGCACCTCTTCATCTAACGACAGTTTCAATAGAGTAAACCTGTCACCGACATAGGTTCCAGATATTTCACTGCGTTTCTTATGTATCGCCTGATGATGATTCCAGATATGCATGTAATAATGTTCTGACCAAATTTTATCGCCATTGACTATATTAGTTTGATAAAAGTCCACGCCAGGTAAGTTAAACAGTGCCAGAACTTTCCTGAATTTTTCAGAGATCAATTGTTCAGCGGTTTCATGGTAATCACACGGCTGAAACTTAGCCCGGTTACCCTCCGATATGCCCACTCGCCCTGGCCCCAACACTTTTCTGTTAATAGGGAAAAGAGACATTAATCGTCCTAACCCTCCATCCGACCCTTCAATTTTGTCTAGCATATAGCCAGTTGATTCACCACTCTCTTCCAGAAGATAATACTGACTGTCGTATTTCATGATTACAGCTTCCGGTGAATCCGAATATGTTGATCTGCATGCTGAATCTTATACGCCAAATCTGGATGAAAATACAATGCCTCATCATCATAGGCCAACCAAACTTGTTCTCCAGATTGAATGGCAGCCGCGACCCTATGCAAGGGCTTTGCCTGAACAAACTCGTATTCCCAATCCTCTTCACGAAACGTACCATAGCCGGCAGGGTATCGATATTCTCAGTAATCTCTAATTCATCGCTAATGTAAACGCCAGGAAAAAGAGTGAAATCAAGGATAACTCTTGGCTCGTCTGAATAAAATTTTGTCTTTGCCACTTCCGCAAGTGGACCCTGTTGTTGAAAGCTTTGTTTGATCCAGTTTTCCATTAGACGATCTCCACAGGAAAAGCAACAACACCGGTGATATTATTCTCATCAATAATATTTTTTATTTTTTCGTTGATGATGACTTCACTGATATACTCTTTAACTCTAAAAAAATCATGATTAACATTAGCCTTATTAAGCTTATTCATATCAAAGACCATATTTAGTATGAAGTCATATGAATTATAATAATCACTATAATTTCTTGCTTGCGACGAAGATAAATGTAGCAAATTATAAGATGGGAAAATATTCATATAAAAATAGTCATGATACATCTTACCATCAACATCAACATCAACAGGAATAAACTGTACACCTGTGGCAAAGTTTGCGGTAAGAACATCAACTAACCGACGATGAGCGATGTAATCAACTGTTTTTAAAACATCTGACATTCTGCGTTGTTTGTATACTTGATCGACCTTAATAAGAGGAGGTTTTTTATAGTACTTAATAGATAAATCACTTTTATCTTCAATATCATTAAAATCTTCCACAAAAGAGAAAGATGCTTCATCTTCAATAAACTTACTTTCTAATAAATAATATTTCATTTACCCTCCAAGTTTTGCTTTTTTATTTTCACTTAACATTTTTTCATTATAATAAAAATCAAGAAATTGATGTTCTCCCTGCCCTGAGCGATGCTTGCATATAGCTCCTTCATCTTTATGCTTACTTGACTCTTTTAATTTACCACGACAACCTCTATTCCCCGGCGCATAGTCAATACCAAACGACTCAGGTTGACTAATTATACCTTTATAAGAAAAGTTATTCATTAAGTCGAGCATATCAACTGATATTTTACGAACTCTATTTATAATATTACTTAATTCTTTATCGCCATTACCACAGAAAATAGAATTTTCTATCTCTTTTCCTAGTTTTTGAAGTTTTTTATTTATCTCGTTCGTGTAAGGTGAAGGATGACTACTATTATGTAGTGGTACCTCTAATGAGCAAGCTAGTTCAGGTACCATTGGTAATACTGTGATGTTGTATTCTTTATTAATATTATAACCAACCTTCGGTAAGAGCTTAAACAAAAAATCATTCTTCATCATTTCTTCTATTGTAATAATATGATGAGCTGCAATTACATTTTTAGGATAACTCACCTCATGCTTTGGACGGCGCCAATTACCATGCTCATCTTTATCTGCACTTCTTGCCCACCAATCATGTTCAATGGGTTTAATGCCTAAATATTTCCACGGTGAATGTTGCCGCTGCTCTTTATCAGAACCTTTTCCTGTGTATCCTCTGCGAGTAAAGCCATACTCCCTGTCATTTTCTTTATATAACTTGCCTTTATAGCCATCGTGCTTGCAAAGATTCTTAGTTTTCTTTTTCGGCTTTTTACCTTTTTTCAGTACTTTCTTGCCACATAACGGACAAGGCTCTCCATTTCGGCGTTCAAGATGAGTTTCATTGTCTCTCTCATGCTGTTTTTTAGGGTGATAATTCAGCATTTTCTTATTGTTTTCGAAGATCTTCATCAGCACCTTGATCAAGCCTTCCATGCCTTTACCTGCGTTACGGGCTGTGACCACTCCCGTCATTGCTGCAGCAGCAATTGGTGCGCCAACTCCAGCACTAACAGCTCCCGCAACGGCTGTACTGCCTGCAACAGCTGCGACATCTATCCCTTTTTGGGTCATTTGAGATACAGTAAAACGAGCCAGTTCATCTGGTGGCATGGATTCCATGAAACGGCGTGGCAGGCTGGCAAGATATTGTCGTGTCTCTGGATCCGAGGCCAGTAGCAATAAAACTTCCATCGCCATACTGGCTTGCTGCAAACCCAGCTTGGCACGATCAACATGCTTTAGTTTACGTTGCAGGATGTCAATTTCACCCTTGTAAATGGCTTCCACGAGAACATCGATACCAATATCTGCCGCTTCCATCAGCTCGCCAAATTCGCCAAAATCTGGGATATATTCGGTAACGCCTGTGCTTACACCCAGTCCTGCACTTTTCGCATAAGACCAGCTTTGCTCCAGGAAAGACAAGTCATCAAAGGCATCTTTGCGGCTTTCCATCTCAGCTAATTCGGCTTCAACAGAGGCCTTCACCAATGCAAACGTTTCAGGCGCAACGTCAACTGCCATTGCTGCCTGCCGGTGTGCTATCGGCTTGAAATCTTCAACCATGTTATCGAGTGCTTCTGATAACTGTTTTTTCAGCTCGGCTTGTTCCTTTTCTGCCTTTTTCGCTGCTTCTTTGTCACCAAACGTCACTTCTGCGCCAACTTGAGGTACGCCGTACAGCATCACACTGCCGTTCGCATCCAGTTTTCCTTCCTGTTTTTCGCCATTGGCGAACATAACAGAGTAAGGCACATAACCTGCTGGCGTTTGCTCAATGTCATCGTACGTCAGTCGAATCGCCAGCGGCGCTGGTAATGCGTTCAGCGAGTGAACCACATCGGTAATGCTGCCGCCCTGCGTGGTGCGCTGGTTATTGGTCGGCACCACCATGATGTTTTCGCCCTTGCTACGGATGGTGGCGATTTTCTGTTTCAGGCCGTTCATTGCCGCTGAAATGTCATCGGGCAGGTTTTTACGGACCGTTTTCACCGATTCCCGATGGGCTTTGATGTTGTCTGAGATATAGGTATAACCACGGGTATCTGAGTGAAAAAGGATCGTTTCCAGCCGGGCATCCGTTTTTTCCAGAATGCTGCCGCATTCGCGACTGAGCAGGGTTGCCTTGGCGTCCCAGTCCAGGTTGTCCAGCCACTCATTCGGATTGCCGGTTCCCAGATGACGCATGGAAGCCAGCAGGTTGTTGCCGGATTCCTCTTTGTGATAATTGACGAACAGATCAAACAAGACGCCGTCTGCTTCCATTATCGGCAGCATGGTGCTGATCAGGCCGAGGATGTCCTGCTCCGACACAGGCTGCTGGTCAAAGAAGTTGATCAGTCGCGCTGCGATCTCTTCTGCCTGACCCGGTTTGGGGTTCAATGGCAGGTGGGTGCGAATCTCCACTTCCAGCATGTGACGAAATTCTAGGCTGTCTGCCAGCGTTTCGCCCAGATAACCCCAGTGACGCTCTTGCAGATCGCCTCTTGGTACCCAGAATGGCACGCACATGTGCGATGCGCGGTCAAAAAACACCTCGTCATCAAGCGTGGCTTTTTCAGGATTGGCAGAGCGAGGATAATTGATTTTATAAGGCGCTGGCGCTTCACCGTATTCAACGGTGCAGCCTTTGGTGGGCAAGCCATCAACGATGGCTTCACCTGCGTTGTTCAATGTGCCTTCTGCCAGAACAGCACCGGATTCATCTTTCAGTTTGAAAGGGGCATTGGCGAGCGGTTTACCGGACGTGTAACGACATTGAACACGCAGCGCATGGGTTTTGTCTTCATCTGGCTGAACGGTCACCGACGGATTTTCACAACCAAAACACATGGTATTGCCTGCGTTCATGGTCATCATATCGGTTTTACGGGCCACCCCGACACCTTCAATTTTCACTGTGGAAGATGCCGTGGTGAATTTGGCTTCCGCTTCAGTCGTACCGGAAACAATGCCTTTTTTATCGCCGCCTGCATCGCCGGTGCTGCACGAAAACTGGCTGCTTTTCAGGGCAATACTATTGCCACCATCCGCGGTGACTGTTGTGCTTCCATCGGCCAGATCGGCCGACTTCGCATTGTTTCCGTAAGGGATAGGAACAACGGGTGGCCCGACCGTTGTCATACATACATCAGGGACGGCAGCATTCGCTTCACCGCCAGACCCTTTATGAACAATACTCAGACCATCAGCATTGATAGTGACTCCCATGACGCTTTCCTCGCAACACAGACTAATTAATAGCCATTATTCTACCAGATGCCCATCATCGTATCCCATTGATAAAAAATAGGAAATACTAGTCAATATGACTTTTTACCCAGTCAATCTGACAGTTGTTCAATTCTTGTGAGGAATATCAAGATAACAACTAAAAAGTCTGGATTTGCCTCGCAACACGACTATACACAGTGAAAATAGAAGACGGTCATCAGTCTGCCTGTATCTGATAAATCATGGTCGTTGAGCCAGAAAAGCCAACAAGCCATTTCAGATAAGGAAAACGATCGGTTCTGACCGGGAGGAAACCTTTTTCGTCATACAGTTTTCTGGCTCTTGGGTTACTGTCGATAACGTCGAGCCGCACTTTCTGATACTGATTTTCACTGGCATACGCAATAATGTGCGATAGCAGTTTCGAACCGAGCCCCAGGCCACGACAAGCAGGATCCACCACGATGCCGTCCATGATCAGCTCTTTGGGGTCAGGCTTGCGTTCAAACAAACTCAGGACAACCGCTGCCCAGGTTCCGCGCCAGACGCCCAGTACTCGCCATAACCGTCTTAAGGTTATCCCGCCCGTCAGTGATCCCTGCGCTGTCTGATACCCGGCAATACCCACGATTTTTCCATTCGCTATTACCACAAAAGAAAAATCCGGATTAAAGGATTCAGCCAGTAAATGAATCCGCTGCGCTTTGCTGGGAATCGCGGCTTTAAACTTATGTCCAAACGCATTTTCATACAGTGAGGCAACGGCTAAAGCATGGGACGCATGCCAGCCTTGCTGAATCATTGAATAGTCCATGGAAAACCTCTGAGCAGCCTTTTTGCAGGAAATAATAACCCGGGCAGCATTGACTTTAATCGACAAAACATCGTCATCAAAACGAGATAACGCTGTGCGTGCGCCAAGCCACACAATACGCAATCAGATGTCTATATTAGGGTACAGGATCACATATCCTGCAAAGTCATTGTCCCCTCAGTGATCGCCGCCTGGTTGTGCCTTAGATAATCAATATCCGCCAGATAAGCTGCGTGGTGATTCAGGACAGGCATGACCCACCTGTCGGTGCAGATAACGTAACAAGCGGTGAACCGTCGCAGACCAAATTATTGATTGGTCAGATCAGTCAGCACCTGCAAAGCCAGGTCTGCTTTGTCCGCCGGTACAAAGACGTGATCGTGATAATACGCGGCAATCACGTTGGCACTGATGCCATGCTTTGCCAACGCGGTTGATACCGCCGCCGTCAGCCCAACGGCTTCGAGGCTGGAATGTACCGTCAGTGTGATACAGCGAAAGGTCGATTCATACTTGATTGCAGCCGCTTCTGCCGCCTGAGCCGTGACCACCAGCGTTAACCCTTCCTGCTCCTGAAATGTCGCCAGGGGGGCATACTGAAGATACTCGGTAATATCCCCGTTGACCGTACAAAATACATATTCTTCTTCCCGCGTTACCGGCGACATGGTTTGCAGCAGCCGTTTTAAATCCATGATTCCTGACATATTTCCTCCCTACCCTGTCATCATGCTCTGTGATCAATAGTTAAGTAAGCTGTTTGTACATCACGTAGCAATCGACCAAGCCTTTATTTTTGTGCCGGTAGGCGCCCGGTAAGGTGCCGACTATCTCAAAACCCAGCTTCTGCCAGAGTTTCACGGCAACGTTATTGGTCGATACCACTGAATTAAACTGCATCGCGCTGAACCCCAGCTCAAGCGCCACTTGTTGTGAATGCTCGCACATGGCACGCGCGACGCCTTTGCCCCGCGCTGCCGCCGTCACCATATAGCCGCAGTTACAAACATGATCCCCCGGCCCCATGGCATTGGCTTTGAGATAATAAGAGCCCAGCACTGTGCCGTCTTGCACGCATACAAATGTCTTTAGCGGCAACTCGCCCCACAAGGTAAAAGCTTGCTCACGGCTCATTTCCGGATCAAAGGCGTAGGTTTCCTGCGCCTGAATAATGCGTCTGAAATCTGGCCAGAATTGTTCGAAATCGGCGGCATCCATTTCACGTATCAGCATATCTGGGCTCCCTTTACTGTTATTGACTGAATTTACGACGAAAACCTCTGGCTGTCATGCCTTGGTATCACGTAAACAGGCAGACAAAACAATCATAACTGTGTGACCTGCGACTTCAGGCGAACGCACTAATACACAGCGTTACAATCAATCACCCTACCCTTCTGGATCCTCAGACACACATTAACTGGATCTCCTTTGGACAAACGGACCTTCCTAGAATGGGTTTTCAGACTTATGGGTCTATACCGACAATCTGCTCAGTTCAGGAAGCCGTCATGTCAGAAAATGTTCAATTACACCATTTTGCACTGAACAACCCGACGTTACTGTCGGCTATGTGCAACAAAAGCGATGATGCCATTGAAATCATCAATCCGGCCAGCGATGAGACACTCGGTTATGTTCCGTCTCTTAGCAAAAATGCCATCATTGATATCATTGAACGGGCACACCTTGCCCAGAAGCAATGGGCAAACCTACCAGCAAAATCCCGTTCAGCCATGCTGCGTCACTGGTATGAGCTTGTCATGGCAAATCAGGATGATCTTGCCCGCATTATGACACTGGAACAAGGCAAGCCCTTTGCTGAAGCCAAAGGTGAGGTGGCTTATGGCGCCTCATTTATTCAATGGTTTGCCGAGGAAGCAAAACGTACTTATGGCGAAAGTATTCCTGCCACCAGCGAAGACAAACGCATCATTACCATCAAGCAACCTGTGGGCGTGGCAGCGGCCATTACCCCCTGGAATTTTCCTATCGCCATGATTACCCGCAAAGCGGCACCCGCACTGGCTGCCGGATGCAGTTTCATTGCCAAGCCAGCCAACCAGACGCCCTTAAGTGCTTATGCGGTCACAGAACTGGCTTATCAGGCAGGGATTCCCAGGGATCTGCTGGCGATGGTTAACAGTCACTCTTCTGTGATGGTGGGCCAGTTGTTCAGTAGCCACCCGCTTATTCAAAAGCTGTCTTTTACCGGCTCGACTGAAGTTGGCCGTGTTTTAATGGGCCAGAGTGCCGATACCGTAAAACGGACTTCCATGGAGCTTGGTGGCAACGCACCGTTTATTGTGTTCGAGGATGCCGATATTGAACGTGCTGTCAAAGGTGCGCTGGCCTCTAAGTTCCGCAATGCCGGGCAAACCTGTGTCTGTGCGAACCGCTTCTATGTGCATGACAGTGTTTATGACGATTTCGTCCAGCAGTTCAGCCGTGCTATCAGTGCGCTGAAAGTCGGTAACGGTCTGGAAGCAGGGGTATCCATCGGCCCGTTAATCGATCGCAGCGCCAAAGATCAGATCATGGCACTGATTCAGGGCGCTGTGGTTCAGGGAGCACAGGTAGCGACAGGAGGTGAAGATCTGGGTGGACTGTTCATCGCACCTACCCTGCTGACAGAAGTCACACAGAACATGGACATAGTGCAGAAAGAAATTTTTGGCCCGGTCGCCCCTGTGATCCGCTTCAGCAACGACAGTGAACTGATTGCGATGGCCAATGACACGATTCATGGTCTGGCCAGCTATTTCTACAGTCAGAATATCAATCGGGCATTTCACATTGCCGAAGCACTGGAATTCGGCATGGTTGGTATCAATGAAGGCATCATTTCTACCGAAGTTGCCCCGTTTGGTGGCGTGAAGCAATCGGGCATCGGCCGCGAAGGCGGACGCCAGGGCATCGAAGAATATTTACACACGAAATATCTGTGTTTTGGCTCGTTGTAAGCCAATTCTGCAACAGCACATCATATAGACAAGGAATTCTGCATGGACAATCACCACTGGCAACAACGCAAAGAGGCGGTTATCGCAAAAGGAATGGGGAATCTGGCATCGATCTATATTACTCAGGCCGATAACATGACACTCAGCGATGTCGAGGGGAATCAGTACATTGACTTTGCGTCTGGCATTGCTGTTACCAATACTGGTCACAGTCATCCGCAGATCATTGACGCCGTCAAGCGACAGCTCGACCAATTCAGTCACACCTGTGCCATGGTTACCCCTTACCCGGCTTTTGTGGAACTGGCTGAGCAGTTGGTCGAACGCGTACCCGGGAACTGCGCCAAAAAAGCCATCTTCCTGACCACAGGTGCCGAAGCGGTCGAAAACGCCGTTAAGATTGCGAGAGCAAAAACCGGACGCAGCGGTGTCATTGCGTTCAAAGGAGGGTTCCACGGCCGCACCAATCTGTGCATGGGACTGACAGGCAAAATCACGCCTTATAAAGCCGGTTTCGGCCCGTTTCCTAACGAAATTTATCACCTTCCCTTTCCAAATACCTGCCATGGGATCAGCCAGGCCCACAGCCTGAATGCGCTGGAGGATTTATTTGCCAGCACCATTGAACCTGCTCGCGTCGCGGCGATCATTTTTGAGCCGGTTCAGGGTGAAGGCGGTTTTTATCAGGCTCCGCCAGCGTGGGCTCAGGCCATTCGCCGCCTTTGCGATCAGCACGACATTGTTCTGATTTGTGATGAAATTCAGACGGGGTTTGCACGCACAGGGAAACTGTTTGCGACCGAATACCTTGGCATCGAACCCGATCTCATGACACTGGCTAAAGGCATTGCCGGCGGTTTCCCGTTATCGGCCGTTGTCGGTAAAGCTGAGATCATGGATGCCGCCAGCCCTGGTGGATTGGGCGGTACGTACGCGGGCTCGCCACTCGGCTGTGTCGCCGGGCTGGAAGTATTGAAGATCATCGACAAAGACAATCTGTGCGACAAAGCCAGCGCGATCGGCGAGGTGATGAAACAACAACTGGAAACGCTTCAGCAATCCTTCCCTGAAATTACCGATATCCGCCAGTTAGGCGCTATGGTCGCGATCGAATTAAGTGACCCTGTCACTCATAAGCCGCTTAGCGATCTGACAAAGCAGTTGGTTCAGTCGGCCCCCCAAGCTGGACTTATCCTGCTGTCGTGCGGTGTCAAAGGCAATGTCATTCGGCTTCTGCCGCCGCTCACCGCTGACATGGATGAGATCCGACTCGGACTGAACCGGCTCAGGGTGCTGTTTGAGCAACTCGTTAAATAACACTCAACTCACCGGCCGTGCAAGCAGCCGGTGAGATACCTGCCTGGATCACAAGTTGCCATACTTTTCTGCTTTTAGCGCTGTTCTCTGTTCTCCCCTGCACTTGTTACTGATATGTTAAACAATGAAGGTATAGCGACAGGTTTGCCCAAGGATAAGGGCACCTTGAAATAGGACGTAACATGCTAAACCAACTGATTGCACTGGATCCGCAGTCTCGCTTATCTCTGGGCGAACAAATACAGGCCAGCATTACTGATGCTGTGATTAAGGGCTATTTTCCCTCTGAAAAAAGCCTGCCTTCTTCGCGTAAACTATCTCAAACCTTGAATGTGGCACGTAATACCGTCATCCGAGCCTACGAGCAACTGGTTGAAGACGGGATCTTAATCTCAAGGGAACGCTCAGGCTATTATCCGAATCCGGGTATGGTCAACACAGCAGCAATGGCAGACTCTCCCCCTCTCACCAATGAAGATTCAGTAAACTGGGCGACGCTGATCACCAATCCTGCAGAGCAGTCTTCCGAGCCAATTCATGATGATTGGCGCACATTCACTTACCCTTTTGTGTATGGCCAGGTCGATAGCAGCATGTTTCCGGCCAATGAATGGCGAAAATGCAGTCTCAGGGTGCTCAACCGAAAAAGTTGTGAAGTCTGGACGGGCGATCAGGCTAACGATGATGAGTTGATTGAACACATTCGCACACGCATCCTGCCCCGCAGAGGTATTCTGGTCAATCGTGACCAGATTCTGATTACATTGGGCAGCCAGCAGGCACTGTTCATCCTGGCGCATTTGTTTCAACGGGAAGGTTTAACTGTTGGTATCGAAGATCCGGGATACCCGGAAGCCAGAAAAGTGTTTGCAGCTCACCATGCCAACCTGTGTCCGCTGGACGTCGACAGCGAAGGCCTGAGGGTCGATGACAGCCTGGCACAATGCGATTTGGTGTACACCACACCCAGCCACCAACTTCCGACCACAGTCTCGTTATCCGAAGAAAGGCGTCATGCGTTGCTGGCGATGGCAGAGAAGCATAATCTGCTGATCATTGAAGATGACTATGAACATGAAACCAATTATCTCGACTCCCCCGTCCCGGCGCTCAAGTCGCGGGCGGATGCAGAACGTGTCATCTACATTTCCAGCTTGTCCCGGGTTTTGGCACCCGGGCTGCGCATTGGTTTTATGGTCGCCTCCCCTGCCGTGATACAGCATGCGAAAACCATACGTTCTCTGATGATACGTCAACCACCGGCAAACAACGTCAGCAGTCTTTCGCTGTTTTTATCTATGGGATATTACGATGCATTGATGCAGAAACTGATCCATGCCTACCGTCAGAAGTGGCAGGTCATGGAAGACAGCCTGAATTATTACTTTCCCCAGTACAATGCGACACCGGCTTTCGGCGGAACCGCTTTCTGGATTGAAGGGCCGCCTGAGCTGGATGCCAATGAATTACAACGCATTGCCAAAGAGCACAGTATTCTGATTGAACCTGGGGATCGCTTTTTCAGCCGCAACAATGGCCGTCACTGTTTCCGGCTGGGTTTTGCCGCGATACCGATTGACCGTATCCGTGAAGGCATTGCCCAGCTCGCGAGGCTGATGAACAAGCTACTACCGCCGGAACATATCGACAATGCCGTGGGTATTCGCTACCGGGGCGATGCGTTACGTCAGTTGCTTAATGGCTGTCAGGTTCTGGCCAGTGACTGCTACCACGTACCCTATCTGATTACCTTTCAGCGTGACGGGCAGATTCATGGTATTGCCGATCACCCCAATGATGAAGATGAAGGCTACTGGTGGATTAAAGACGACAGGTGGTACAGGCAATGGCGCCGATGGCAATTTGCCGAAGAGCGCAGCTTTGCCATTGTGGTGCATGGTGAAATATTTAAATGGTTTGATGAATCAGGCTGGTGCGTCAATCAGGGAATTCTGAACCCGAAGACCACGTTTCAGGTAAACAGCGAAGAGGTATTATCCAATACGGTGACCGCACTGCCGGGGTGATGTGTCTGATGCGTGGGGGAAGTATGTAAAGCTATCTGAAGCAAAAAAATCGGGGCTGTTAAGCCCCGCACTCAAGGAACCATTGTTCAGTTTCTTATTATAATTCTGTTGGCTTACGGCATAATGCCGCACGGCCAGATACCTTAAGAGTATCCAATCGATCCAAATATGGCGAGCGATCTCCCTGATATTGCGGAAAAATCACGTCATGATCACGGTAACTCTTTAAAATTTGTCCCAAGCCAAGTACACCTCGTTCTCTGGAACGGCGTACCCGGTTCAAATCCAGCTCCAGCGTAATCACTTGTTCAGTCGTACCCGCCTGATAGAGTATGTCGCCATCCGGGCCGACCACAATCGACTGGCCGTTCCCCAGATTTCCGGCACTATTAATATCAACAAAGTAACACTGATTTGTGACAGCATGGGTACGCGCCATGCAACATTCAAGTTCTCTGTCCAGCGTGCCCGTCATGGTGGGATGAATGATCACCTCCGCCCCTTGCCAGACCATGGCACGAATCGTTTCAGGCACCCACATGTCATAACAGATAGAGACCCCGAAGCGGCCGACATCCGGTACATCAAACACCACAAATTCATTGCCGGCGCTGATACCCTGCTCGTAGGGCTGAAAAGGATACATCTTCCTATACCGGCTGACAATTTCTCCTTGCGGATTTATTACCTGCACAGTATTAAACACCTGATCACCGGCCCGCTCATACATAGACCCGGGTACCAGCCAGATCTCCAGTTCACGTGCCAGCGCCTGTAGCCGCTCTTCAGTAGGCCCGGGCATGGGCTCTCTGAACGCCGGGTGAGAACCAAATGGCGCTAACTCACTGAAAATGACCATGTCCACCCAAGGAAAACGCTGGCATGTCAGACGGGTTTCCGCTTCAAGCCGACTCAGGTTATCGCCCTGTCCCAGCGCAAGCTGCAGGCCTGCAATCGCAAAATAACTCATTTCATCAACTCCCCGATTGGAAAGTGGCAGGCCACTTTATGCCGATCGTTATCGTTACTGTCTGGCTCAACTCTGCTTAGCTGATCACAGCTGGATGGGTTACCGCTGTCGTGAATAACCGGCTGTTTCTGCTGGCACAGCGTATTCACATTGCGACAGCGCGTATGAAACAGACACCCTTCAGGCTTATTCAGCGGGCTGGGCATTTCCCCTTGCAAAGGCTGAAGGCTATCCCGTTTAGCCGGGTCCAGCGATGGAATCGAATCCAGCAACGCACGGGTATAATGATGTTTTGGCTGACCGAATACCTGCCTGACTGGGCCTGATTCAATAATTTGCCCCAGATACATCACCAAAACGTGATCGGCAATACGTTCAACCAGCCCGAGATTATGAGTGATAAACAAGTAACTCAGCTTTCGCTGTGCACGTAGCTTATTGAGTAAATTCACCACAGTTGCCTGTACCGATACATCCAATGCAGCTGTTGGTTCATCCAGTACCAGTAAGTCGGGCTCAAGAATCAATGCCCTTGCTATACCGACACGTTGGCGCTGACCGCCAGACAGCTCGTGTGGCATCCGGGCTAACATCAGCTCATCCAATCCTACATCCGCCATGACAGCCAGTACCCGTTCCCGGCGTTGCGCCTTACTTAGCCGGAAATGAGTTTTAAGGGGTTCTTCAATCAATTGGAAGATATTCAGTCTTGGATTAAGCGAAGAATACGGGTTCTGAAACACAATACTGAAACGCTGCCGAAGCGATTTCATCGACTTTCGATCCACTCTGGACAGATTCATGCCGTCAAAAATAACTGTCCCCTGGTCCGGCTCAATAAGGTGCAACACACTCATCGCCACAGAACTTTTACCGCAGCCCGATTCTCCGACTAAAGCAACACACTGACCACGTCGGATATCAAAATCAACGTCAGAAAAAGCCTGCAGCGGCTGTTTCCCGACCCAGTATTGCTTGCCTAATCCGCGAACAGACAACAAAGGAGCCGCCTCGTCAGCCAATTTCTGATGATGAACCAAAATCTGACTGTCAGCCATTGGCAACCTCCCTGTTCAATGTTGCTGGCACACCTTCTGCCTGAAAACATCTGACCTGCCGTTGCCCGATAGTGGACATACCCACCTCCTGCTCATAACACTGCGAAACGCACTGCTGACACCGGCTGACAAACGCACACCCTGAAAGAGGCTGACGCAGATCCGGTACACTGCCTTTAATCGCAAACAGCGGAGCGTTGCCATGCCCTATTTCTGGTACAGATTGCAGCAACCCTTGTGTATATGGGTGCAAAGGCTGAGCAAAAAGCTGCTCGGTTGGCGCAGTTTCCACCACTTGTCCGGCGTACATCACTGCAACGCGGTCACACAGCGAGGCCACCACGGACAAATCATGGGTTATGAAAATGACAGACAAATCTTCTTTATTCGCCAGTTCGCGCAGCAGCACAATAATCTGGGCCTGTATGGTGACATCCAGCGCCGTTGTCGGTTCATCGGCAATCAGTACGTCCGGTTCGCAACTGAGTGCCATTGCTATCATGATTCTCTGCAACTGGCCGCCTGAAAACTGGTGCGGGTATTTTTTCAGTGCAATATCGGGATCGGGTAAATGCACTTTATATAACAGGGCGCTGGCCTTGTTGTACGCTGATTTTTTATCAAGGGGCTGATGCCGCCGAATCACATCGGTCAGTTGCCTGCCGACAGTAAAAAACGGATTCAGTGCCGTCATCGGATTTTGAAAAATCATGGCAATTTTTTGCCCGCGCAGGCTTGCCAGCTCTGCCTCTCCCGCCGTCACCATGTCGGTATCGCCCAGACGAATACGGCCTAAAACCTCAGCGTTTGCCGGCAGGATTCCCATACAGGCGGCGGATGTCAGTGACTTCCCACAACCTGACTCGCCAACCAAGCCAAGCAGTTCCCCTTTTCTCACCTCAAAGCTGCAGCCGTTGATTGCATGCACTGTGTGGTGAAAACCGGGAAATCGTACAGTCAGATTCTCGACTGATAACAGTATGTGATCATCCATTATTCACGTCCTTTGAAAGTCGGATCTAACATATCGCGCAAGCCATCACCCAGCAGGTTAACGGCAAGAACACATATAAATATGGCCAGACCAGGAAAAACCGCCGTCCACCAGAATTCAAGAAACAGGCTTTGTGCATCGCCAATCATCAGTCCCCACTCTATGGTCGGCGGTACTGCACCTAATCCCAGAAAACTCAGCGCCGCAGCCCAAAGAATGACATAGCCAAAATCCATCGAGACCTGCACCAGCAAAGGCGTCATCGCATTAGGCAATAAATGACGAAACATAATAGTGACATGACTGACACCTATAGCCCGGGCTGAATGCACATACAGCTCGTTTCGCACACTGAGCACAGCAGCACGTAATATACGGGCATACCAGGGGAACCAGGAGACGGCGATCGCCAGCATCACGTTAAACAAACCCGGCCCGAGGATCGCAATCATACAGATAGGTAACAACATGGGCGGAAACGCCAGAAACACATCCGATACCCGCATCAGAACAGTATCGACCCGTCCTCCCGCATAGCCTGCCAGTAACCCGACCGGCAACCCTATCAGCAGGGAAAAAACCACAGTCGCGAAGCCTATGGTTAATGACACCTGAGCGCCATATAGCACACGGGAAAAGATATCGCGCCCCAGATTATCGGTGCCAAACCAATGCGCCGCATTGGGCGCCTGTAATTTATGGGCGAAATTCATCTGGGCCGGATCATAAGGTGCCAGCCAGGGCGCAAACACCGCCGCAGCGCAGAGCAGTATCAATAATCCTGCACCGATAAACAGCAGCGGGTTACTGCGCACTCTGTGCAACCATAAGGCAATCGTGTAGCGCCAGCCTGTTTGTAACGTCAGCGTCTGTTCCATGACTACCCCTTCACACTCAAACGCGGGTCAACCGCGAAATAAATCAGATCCACAATGACATTGACTAGCAGGTAACTTCCGGACAGAGCCAGAGTCACGCCCATCACAGCCGGAAAATCATTGGTTATTACAGAATCCACGACATAGCGGCCAATACCGGGCCAGTCGAACACGAATTCGACAATCACACTGTTACCCAGCATGAAACCGTAGGTCAGTCCCACTACCGTCAGTAAAGGCACCAGCGTCGCTTTCAGGGCATAAATAAAATGTGTGGTACGTTTTGGCATGCCAAACGCATGACTGGTACGTATATAGTCCTGACTCAGTACTTCTACCATCAGATTACGGGTTGTACGCACGAAAATAGCAAAGGTCGCCAGACTCAGTGACATGACAGGTAATATCAGGTGAAGGGCCGCACTCTTGAACGCCTCCCACTGTCCATCCAGTAGCGTATCCAGCAGATAAAAACCGGTTACAGACGGAAATGGGTGCTCAATAAAGACCGCTGAGGCAATCCGTCCCTGAAGCGGAAACCAGCCCAGCCAGCCGTAAAACACCATTTGCAGCACGATCGCGAGAAAAAAGGAAGGAACAGCGATACCCATCAGGGAAACCGCTCTGGAAGCCTGATCTGCCAGGGTATTTTTACGCACCGCGGAAAACACCCCAACCGGCACACCCATCAAGACAGAAACCAGAATGGCTATGGTCACCAGCTCAATGGTTGCCGTCATGTGTGTGCCGATATCCGACACCACACTCTGCCCGGTTCTCAGGCTGTTACCCAGATCCCCGGTTACCGCCTTACCCAGATAGTCTGCGTACTGATAAAGCAGGGGCTTATCCAGCCCCAGTGCAATGGTTGCCTCGGCAATTTGTTCCTGCGTCGGTTTCGAGCCCAGCATCATTTCTACCGGTGACGAGGGCAACACCCTCGTCAGAAAAAATGTGATGGTCAGAACGCCGAACAGAATACCGCATAGCATGCCCAAACGTTTGGCAATGTAACTGCTCATCGCCGTCACCTCCCTGTGATTATGCCTGAATGGTGGGCGTGCCTCAGCCTTGACTCAGCTGGTAGAAAAAGGTCGCCGCATACGCCGGATTCGGTTTCAGCCCTTCTATTCCCTTGCGGTAAATCACCCTGTCTTTCAGATCGGCATAGAAAATAGCGACGGCGTCATCCACCAGAATTTTCTGGGCCTGCTGATAAAGACTGACGGCCTTCGCCCGGTTGGAACCTTCCAGTTTCACGCCTTGATCCACCAGACTGTCGTAGCGCTGGTTAGAGTAATGCGACAGGTTAAACGAGGTTTTATCTTCGGTGCGGAATAACCCGATCAGCCAGTCTGATGGCGTGGCATAGGTCGGCCACCATGTCATGGATTGCAGATTCGGTGCAGTACGCAGGTTCTTGGCATCATTCCAGATTTTACCCCAAGGTCCTGGCTTCACTTCCAGTGTGACACCAATTTGACGCAGATTTTCCTGGTACATAAGGATGGCGTTTTTATAAGCATCTGACGAGTTGATATAAGATACAGACACTTTCCAGTCTTTTTCCGGCACGCCGGATGTTTCGAGAAGCTGCCTGGCTTTTTTGAGATCAAAACTGGGCGACTGAATGTCAGAATTCGCTCCCCACATGGAAGTTGGGACAATCCCTTTGGCGACAGAAGCACCGCCTGCGTAGACATAATCAACAACAGACTGATAATCCCATGCATGTGTCAGTGCCTGTCGGAACTGCAGATTATCCGTTGGGTATTTTTGTGTATTGATCAGAAACTGTGAGTTTTTCCAGGAAGCGACTTCCTGCACCACCACATCTTTATTTTTCGACAATGACTGAATCAGATCCGCAGACGGCAGGCTGATGAAATCCGCATCACCGGCTTTGATCATCTGAATCTGAGTGGCTGGATTGGCGACCAGTTTCAGGACAACACGCTCGTACTGGCTGTCTTTCCAGCCCCCCCAATAGGCCGTGTTTTTATCCAATACCACTTGCTGGCCTTGTTCCCAGGATCGAACCTGATAAGGACCGGTGCCTGCGGCATGCCCTTCATTAAACCACTCTGTGCCTTTTTCAGCGGCTTTTGGGGAATAGATATAAGCGCCATATTGCGAGGAGGCAATAAGATCGATGGGCGCGGGATTTTTCGTGGTAATTGTCAGCGTGTAAGTATCAAGTGCATTAATGGCTTCTACTTCAGACCAGATGTAGTGCGCGCCTTTTTTCATGGCAATGGTACGTTCAAGCGACTGTTTCGCTGCCTGTGCAGTCAGCTTTTCACCATCATGGAAGCTCACGCCTTCACGGAGCCTGAAGGTCCATGTCAGCCCATCATCACTCACCGACCAGGAGGTTGCTAACGCTGGTGTGAAGGTTTCTTCGCTGCCCGGTGGGTTATACCACAGCAAAGGTTCATACACGTTGCTGAGCATATTCACTTCCAGTGAAAAGGCGACAGCCGGGTCCCAATCCTTGATATCGGCATACTGGGCATAGGTTAAAGTGTCTGTGCCAGCTGCCAGGGTGTCTGCTGAATACATCACGCTACCGGCTGCCATCGTCACACTCAGTGCACCCAGTAAAGTCATTCCCTTTTTCTTCAACATATGTCGCTCCACGTTAAGCTGTATAGTGAGGATTCGTACCTCGTACAGCCGCGCACTTAACCCTCTGCGCGGCGGCTTTTCCGTAACATCAGCTTAACAATAGAGGGATTAGGACACCTGTCATAGATCCAGATTTTTCTGATGAGGGGTCCAGTTTGGGATAGGAGCGATAAAATCAGAAAACCGCGACATCTCTGCGTTTGAAGAGCGCGTCAACGATCATGCTCTTATCGCCAGGACATCCGACAGAAACTGGTTTTATTATTCCCATTATCTTCCAGTATGAGATCTAACGGCAATAAAGCGGTATCTAAAGCAGCCGACGTCAGAATATCTGCAACGGAAAGTGGAATCGTGACAACAATGATGGGTGGAAATGCCAGAAGTGCATAAACATTACAGTCTGCATTATCTACAGCATATTCAAGGCCTCCGTAAGGCTGCCCTACCTGATAACCCGAGCCAACCCTCGAAGCAATACTTGAACAACCCGTTAAGATACAAACGTACAGCAATAAACTTATCCATCTCATTAATACATATGCCTTTAATCTCATTTAACATGCGCGTTCTATATCATGCTTTTCAATAAAAGCGTTCTGCAAAAGAAACTTTTGGAGTGTATCTCGCAAGAAAAACGGCCCCGCAGGGCCGTTGTTATTCATATTGTTTTTCAATGGATTACTGGCAGTAGGGTTTGATTTTTCCCGCCTCAGCAAACGCTTTATCCCACTTAAACTCGTCATTGTCACTGACGTAGTAATAAATCATATCATTAGGCAACATCACAAACTGGATACCACCATAACCTGACATGTAAGGCACGTGAACCTCACATTGACCCGGTACGCTCTGTTTCAGTGACCAGAAACTGTTGCTGTAATATTTGTTGGTGTAGGTCGTGGTAAACGGCGGTGTCGACAGTTCGCGGAACAGGGCAACCTCTAACTGCGCTGGATCCAGCACCTGCTGACCATTCACTCTGCCGTTATCAATACTGGTGAATCTGGCCAGTTTGACAATGTCATCACGCAGGAAAGTCAGACCATATCCGCCGAATGGCATTTTCACACTGTCGTAAGTGCGACGGGTATCCTGAGTCCCGAGATCCATATTCAAGGGCGCCCAGATATCTTTGACAATCACGTCTTGAAAGACATCAGCCTGCGCGCCAAGCTTGTCTTTCACGTAGGCCTGAGCCGTCGCGGTGGCAATATACGTATCCGTGGTATGGTAAATAAACAGTGTGCCGGGTTCTGAATTTCTCGGATAACGGCTGACTGAATAGTCCAGCTTATTTTGATGACCTTCCACCAGGAAGAATCCCGTATCATTGGCAACCGACCCTTCATCGCTCAGTGAATCACTGGTCAGACGATAATTCCCTGTCGCCATGTCAATCGCGTTATTCACTGTGACTTGCTGCCAGTCATTTTCCGGATCGTTCGCAGCTTCGGGCAGCCAGTCTGTAATCTGCTCCTGCATATAGCCCGGATACAGGTATTCCAGCCTCATTGTCGCGGTACCGGCCATCGCCGATTTCGCGGTCGAGTAAGAGGGAACACGCAAGCGATCACAATAAGGATGCATCCCGGCCCGGGTTTCACAACCGGCAGTATAGTGCGTGCCGTCAACATAAACGCCGTATACAGACATGTAATCAGAGCTGACTTCACTGCTGTTGCCAAACTGACTGACATCCACATTGGCCGCCGGATAGTCAGAAGCCAGTGCTGAGATAGGTTTGACCGGCACTTTACTGGCTTCATAAGCCTGATGCTGTTGCTTAATCAGCAAAGCATCAGTCACCGTTGAGGGTGTGTAGGTTGCCGCTACTCTGCCCCACATATCGACCTGATAATACAGGCAGGTTTCAGACGAAATCTGATACGCGACATCACTCATCCCGTTGTCATTGAACGTAAAGCTCATCAAACCGTTATGGACACAATTCGAGTTTTTTTGCATCAGCGAGAAAGGAATAGCGGCACGCGAATCACCGCTGTCATTGGTTTCACGCCAGACACGGCCAGGCTCGAGAATATACTCCCAGTATGGATGGCTTCCGAGCACAATACCCCGGGTTTCTGGAATCAGGTGTGTGCCAGATTGTACGAAACGAAAATCAAAGTCTGGCAGGTGTTTACGGGGATCATCACCTGAGCCGGTATACCTGAATGTATCCCTTTGCTCTGCAAACTGGCCTGTGCTGCCAGGATTGTGAAGCTGAATACGACCTTCAAACTGATGAACAGGCTGGGCTGCATTGGCTGGCACGGCAAACGCAGACAGAGGCACCTGAGTATCACTGCCAGCCCCGTTCAGATAGGCATAAGTCAGTTCAGAACGGGACACACTGCCCGAACCACTCAGTGGTTCATAGTTTTCAACATAGCCATCTCCCTGATCATCCAGGCCATATCCGCTGACAGGCAAATTCAGAACAGGTTGATCAGGATCGTTAGACTGAATAGACAGTGACTGATTAACCGACCCTTCGATACTTGGCAGATAGTTCAGCGTGATCTGACACTGGCTCTGTGCACGTAAACTCGCACTGCTGCAACTGTCAGCCGCCACTGCAAGATCACCCGACAAACCAGAAACACTGTTGATCAGTAAGTCGGCTTGCCCCTGATTTGTGACAGTCAATGTCTGATTAACCGATGAGCCAATCAATACACTGCCAAAATTCACTGAACTGCTGGTTTGAATATCCGCTTCTGGCGTGCCTGAGCCGGGCTCTCCGGTTACAGTGACATTTTCGATAAAGCAATTATCGGCGGTTGAAGCCGCAGCACGAAAACGGAGCACCACACCGGGGTTATTGGCAAGATCAGCCGTGTTTATCAGACCGTGCTGAAATGTCCCTGTATCCTGTCCGTTGGTCAGGCTGGTGACAACTGTGTACTGATTTCCGCCGTCGGTAGAATATTCCGCATAGCAATAGTCCGGATCTTCCAGTAAGGTCGCGGCAAAATAATAATCTATGGTGACATTGGAATAGCCTGTTGTATCCCATGTTTTCCAGAGTTGCCCCGTCTGCTGCAGTCGGACCGCATCACCCCCCAGGTTTTCGCTATTGTTACTTTCCACAACACCTGAACTTGACCACTGCGTAAATCCACTGTCGAAATTATCGGTAAAAAGAATCTCTGCCTGTACGCTGTAGCTTAGCGTCATGCCTGCTACTAAAAGCGTTGCCACTGTTTTCATCTCAACCACCTTAAATCAATCATTTGATATGGGTTAATAGGAACACGTCCTTGTTTACCCTAGTGGTAGGTGTTTTTGTAAAAGAGTACCAACGGCAAAAATCAGAGGATCCAGAATGCAGTTATTAATAAAATCATCATTTTTTATCAGACTTTAAAGCTGCTGCCGGGCAGCACGAATTTTTGCCTGCATCAGTCGTCCCCCTAAAATACAGCATGTCAAACCGAGAAAAATCAATCCTGCGCCTGCCATTTCTGTTTCAGTCATGCGCTCGTTCAGTACCAGTGTGGATGTGAACATCCCGACGACGGGAATGAGCAAAGCAAAAGGCGTCACTGTGGCTGCGGGATAGCTTTTCAGTAAATGCCCCCACAATGCGAAGGCCAGCAACGTTGAAATATAGCTCACGTAAAGCAGTGCCAGCCATGTGTCCGAAGTGGCAGCGAGCAGCACATCCAAAGGCTGTGCCGTTTCTGTGAAATACGAGATTAGCAGCAAAGGCAGCGGAGGAACCACACTGACCCATACCATGAAGTGAAGCAAATTGACGCCTTGCATCCGCTTCATAATGGTGTTGGCGATTGCCCAGCAAAAAGCGGCCGCCAGAATCATCATCAGGCCCATGGCGGTAATGTTGCCGTCGGCATCAAGAAAAAACAGCCCAAAACCTGCCACGGCAACCAGAATGCCGAGTGCCTGATACCGACTGACCATTTCTTTATACAATAAGACACTCAAACCAATAGTGAAAAACACCTGAGCTTGCAATATCAGGGATGATAAGCCGGCTGAAGCATCCGCTTTCATGGCGATAAACAGTAAACCGAATTTCAGCACACCCAGAAATACGCCGACACCCAGCACGTTCCATACGGACGTTTTCGGGAAGGGGATGAAAAACACAGCCGGTACAGCCACCACAGCAAATCGTAATGCAGAAAATAATATCGGCGGCAGTGTTTCCAGCCCTATCTTAATGACAGAAAAGTTGACACCCCAGATGACGACAACCAACAGCGCAAGCACCATGTCCTTTGATTTCATTTCCCCGTTCCTTCTTAGAGCTTCGCGTTCATGCTTTATACACGACAAACTCACCTTTGCCGACGGGCAGCAGACAGGTCGTTAACCCTTCCCGGCGGCACAGATAGTCGGTGAAGGCTTCGAGTTCATGACGATGTGAAATCGCATTGTCACACACTAATACCCCACCGGCTGAGAGTTTACTTAGCAGCAGGTCAATATAATCCATGTAAGCTGAACGATCGGCGTCGAGAAAAATAAAATCAAAGCTCAGATCTGTGCTTTGTATGAATTCGCCGGCATCTGCCTGAATCTGTTCGATACGATCCTGTAATCCGGCCCGTACGAAGTTTTCTGTCGCCATTGTGATTTTATCTGTCTGTTTTTCAACGGTTACCACTTTGCCTGCAGCGGGCAGTGACGAAGCCAGCCACAGGGTTGAGTAACCATTGGACGTGCCAATTTCCAGTACATTCACAGCACGTGTCGCCTTCACCATGACAGAGAGGAACTCACCTGTGTCCCGGGTAATATTCAGCAGTTTTTTCGATCGGTCTGATTCAGTTGCGTCATTTTGTTCACCTAACGCCTCTAATTCAGCCAGTAATAATGCTAACGACATCCATTTCTCCCCGCTCATCATTTCGTGCGGATCAAACATCCGCTCAATAATCATATGAACATGGAAACATATCAATGGCATCACATTTCATCAACTATAACCGCGTATAGCAGACATAAAAAAAAGGCTGCCAAAGGCAGCCAAGCATCACAACTTATAGGGTTTGGTAACCCATTCTTATACCGTTCAACATCTTTCTGTTACTGGCAGATTGATGTATCAGTATAAAGAGACGACTGTATGATGCTGAGTATTAAACATTATTTTGTCAGAGAGCACGGCGTTATCCGATTTTCTTTGTACCCGCACATCACAGGATAAGTCCCCGCCTGCTTGATATCCGGGGAATCCTCCAGCACATGATCTTTATAATGACGCCAGGTGTATTCCGCCATCAGCACACAGTAGCGGGGATCGGTATCTTTTTCGCACTGCTGCCTTGCCCGTAACAATGCCGACATCTCTACTTCGCACTGATAAATCTGGGCCTCATCCTTGTAAAGCTCCCTGCACAATGACAGTGGCTCCTCGGCGGCGTTTGCTTGCACGGCATTTGGCGAAATATCCCGCCAATGTACCTGAGATGAAGAACAGGCCGTGAGCAAACAGAAAAACGGTATGATCAGCAACCACTGAAATCGCATTGTCAGCCCTTCCTTTTGCATTGGACGCTATAAAATGGCGACCGTTCAGGAAAGATTCATAAACGCAAAATAGTGTGTGTAACCTAAACGCCCAGTCTTAAGACTGCTCACAACATCGCTTTCCCGTTCTAATGCGTGCTCAATCCCCTTACTTCCTCTTCACGGTATGCCTTTTTCAATGCCAGCCAACTCGTCTTGGGGCCAAGGATCAATGACAGCACGGCCACTCCCCCAACCATCAATATACCGCCCACAATCGGCCCGAGAACAAAACTGTAAAACACCAGATACGGCACATACACCCCATAGCGCAACACCTGCAGCACTAATCCTTTCATTAAAAGTAAACTATTCATGATCTTACTTCTCCATCCACTAAAATTGAGCGCGCTCATTTATAGTAATTTGAGCGCGCTCAATTTTCAACATTCAAGATGAAGTCCGCTCGCCAATTACGGTATGATGGCTGCTCATCCGCAACTGGCTATCAGCAAAGCAGCAAGAAATGATGAAAAGAGAACAGACAAAACGGCGAATTCAGGCAGCCGCGTGGCAATTATTTCGCGAGAACGGCTATCAAGACACAACGACACGGCACATTGCTGAGCGCGCTGAGGTAGCAGCCGGAACGGTATTTAGCCACTTTCCGACAAAATTGGATTTACTGAAAGCCGGTTTTAGTCAGCAAATTGATCATGTCTTAGCGGAAGCAAATTCGGGTTGCCCCGAGAGCTGCCCCAAAGATAAACTCATGCACTTTGCCGGTTACCTTTACGCGTTTTATTGTCTGGAAGCGGATTTCAGCAAAGAGTTATTCCGGGTGTTGATTTGGCAACAGGAAGAGTTCGAACAGCAGCTGGAAGCCTTTCGCCAGCGCTTGTTTTCACATGAGGCGAGTTACGATCAACACCGAGCTGCCGTAATGATGGATTGCTACTTTATGACGCTGATCACCGGTTTGAATGCTGATAAGCCGGATGCGACATTAATGCTGAACCAATTAGAAAAGAAATTAGATGTCTTGCAGTAAGTACGCCTTCATCTGAGCACCTGCCGACGCGCGTGGGACACCGCAATCAAACGTTTAACCAGCACAGATTTTTTACTGTCCGCTGCCGTTTCCAGATCACGTAACAAGCGGGTAATTTCTGCGTCAAGGTAACGGGCATTTTTGGTTCTGATCAAGGAACGAATCACCTTCTCGGCGTTATCAGGCAAAGGCTGCTCCATGGCCCACAGGTAGCTGTAAGCAGCAGTGTTGACATGATTGGCCTGACTGGCCTTGGCATGGTTATGGTTATGGTTATTTGCCCTGGATAGCGTTTTGTGTGGCGTGCTATGGATCCTAGCTTGCTCTGCATCCGCAGCCCGGCCGACACGTTCATAATACCTTTCCGTCACAGGGGATTGTGCAGCGGGTAATGGCCCGTTCTGATACAGGGCAGGCCCAATGGCTTTGGCCTGCTCAATGGCGGCTTCCCGAACGAAGGGACTGGCATTACGTTTGCCTTTCTTTTCCGCATCGGTGTAATAGACAGCCGAATACACTTTCGCCCGCGTTAATGCCACATAAGCCAACCGCCGCTCTTCTTCCTTATCTGTTTTCATGTCTGTGGCTGCCGGATTACGATACGGAAAGGCATCTTTATCCCAGAACGGCAGGAACACACGCTGGTATTCGCACCCTTTTGCCCGGAATATAGTAGTGACTTGCACGCTGGCCGAACGCGGCTTCTGATCTGCCTGCCCCTGACCGGTATCGCGGGATTGCGCCGTGTAGAACTCAAAATACTGTAAGGCTTTTTCGCAGCGTTGATCCATAGACTCCAGCACGGTCGATACCGCATCCAGCCTGTCTATCGCTTCTTCTATCTCACTGGCTGTGGCTTCGGTTTTCCATATCCAGCTGTCCAGACCGCTTTCCCGCCGATACTGCTCAAACACATCAAATGCTTTCTGCCCGCCTTTGCGCTGTAACCGGGTAAAAAGCTCAAGGCGTTCAATCAGGTTATCCAGTTTCAGATTGGGGTTCACCTGGGCATGTCGCTCAGCAAAACCAACCCAGCGGCTATCCGGTATTTTCACCAGTTGATCACATAAAGGCCTGAGCGCTTTATTGGGTACGTAACAATGGGGGAATGACAGCAGACTGAACAGCAGTGCGGATCTGTCCTGATCATTTAACTGGGCAAATCGCCCGATGGCCAGGGTCATAACTTCCATCAGTAAGCGCACTTCACGGCTGTTTGCCAGCACAGAAGGTACGGGCATATGGTATGGAATCTGTTTGCTGAGAAACGCCAGTTCAAACAGCAGGGTCTGAGACCAGCGCCTGACCAGAATGGCGATGTCGTCCGGCTGACCACCCTGTTCAATATACGCCTGTACCGCACTGACAATTTCCCCCACCTGCCGGGGAGAGCCAATCAGGTTAACCTGAGTATCAGGGATATTGTCAGCGGGCACGGTCAGGAAATCTGAAAAGCGTGCCTGGTTATGCGCAATCAGATGGCTGGCGGCCAGCGCCAGACTATGACCGAAACGAAAAGTCTGTGACAGCGAATAGACCTGCGCGGGGGCAAAGTCACGTTCGAAATTCAGCATGAACTGCGGCGCACTGCCCCGCCAGGTGTAAATGCACTGATCCACATCGCCCACGGCAATCAGCTGACAGTCAGGCCCAAGCAACTGCTTCAGTAACCGGTACTGCGCATTGTTGATATCCTGAAATTCATCTACCACCAGTAACCGGCACTGTTGCTGACAGTGCGCACGCAGTGAGGCATTTTGTTCAAGCAGTGACACGACAGTGACCAGCCAGTCATCAAAAAACAGTAACTTCTGCGCCTGCCGCAAGTGTTCAAAAGCGGTATAGGCATCCAGAATAAAGCGATAGTCATTATTGATGCCCGCCATGGCAAATACTTCATGAGGCGGCAACATATGCGCTTTCACCAGACCGACAAAACTGAGCAGCAGTTCAAGGGTTTTTGGCTCTTTTAATTGCTGCTGTTTACTGTAAGCCGTCTCTTTCCCCGCCATTTGTCGCAGCACTTGTTTCGCCAGACTTTTGTCGTTTTCGCCGGGATTGAAATCAACACGGTATCCGGTTTCAGCCAGGTAACCCGACTGATTCAACACCCGCAGACAAAAACTGTGGAAGGTATGAACAGGGACAGGCTGAGTGATGCCGGACTGGTTGAGTTTCTGCTGAAAATCACGGCGTATATCGCTGTTAAACATCAGGACCAGCATCTCGCTGGCCGGTCGCATGTCGAGCTGAGTCTGAATCAGGCCGACAAGGGTCGTCGTTTTACCCGTCCCCGCACCGGCAATACATAAGGCATTTCCCTCGCGATGCTGAATAAAACACTGCTGCTCGGATGTAAAATGCATCATGTACCGTTTTTACCTGTTGGTCTGAAAGGACAGTGATTTTGCCACAGTTCCGCCCGTCGCACTAACACCTGTCAGTCTTTTGCGATTACCGCTGAAAATTCAGGCAAAATGGCGGTACTGTTGCATTTAGCGTCACTCAGAGAAACATCAAGGCAAACGTTTGCTTTTTTGCTGAAAGGCGAAAACACTTCTGCTATCATCTGCCTCGCCAACAGGATATGCGCTGATTGGGCGACACCCAAACAGCGATTTTCATCGAATTGACTCTTGAAATAGGAACTTCACCATGAGCCTTGCTGATCAAGTTCTTGCTGTAAATGATGATCTCCCAATCCGTACCGACCAGCCGGTTCACAGCGGTAAAGTCCGCTCCGTATACTGGCTGACTGAGGCAGACAGCCGCCGGCTGATTGAAGAGAAAGGCTACAATGTTCGCCCGGATGCGCCTTTGGCAATCATGGTTATCAGCGATCGTATTTCTGCGTTCGACTGCATCTGGCATGGTGAAGGTGGCCTGAAAGGTGTACCGGGTAAAGGTGCGGCACTGAATGCGATCTCCAATCACTGGTTTCGCCTGTTCCGCGAGAAAGGCCTGGCAGACAGCCATATTCTGGATATCCCTCACCCGTTTGTCTGGATAGTTCAGAAAGCCCGCCCAATCAAAGTAGAAGCTATCTGCCGCCAGTACATCACAGGCTCCATGTGGCGTGCCTATGCGAACGGCGACCGCGAGTTTTGCGGCATTCAGGTGCCTGACGGCCTGACCAAAGATCAGAAGTTGCCAGAGGTTCTGATCACCCCATCCACCAAAGGGATTTTGCACGACATTCCGGGCGTGCCTGCTGTGGATGACGTCAATGTCACGCGCAACGACTTGCTGAACAATTATCAGGCGTTCAATTTCAGCCAGCCTGAAGATATTGATCACTACGAAGTGCTGCTGAAAGAAGGGTTTGGCGTTATCAGCGACGCGTTAGCGCAACTTGACCAGATTTTTGTTGATACAAAATTTGAGTTCGGTTATGTCACCGATGCACAAGGTCAGGAAAAGATGATCTACATGGATGAAGTCGGCACGCCGGACTCCTCCCGCATCTGGGATGGCCCTTCATACCGCGAAGGCAAGATTGTCGAAAACTCTAAAGAAGATTTCCGTCAGTTGCTGCTGAACCACTTCCCTGATCCGGACATTCTGCTGAACAAAGAACGCATGGATGAGCGTGAAGCACTGGCTCGTGACAATGCGCTGCCTGAAGATGTCCTGATGCAGGTTTCCCGCATTTATACCGGCATTGCCGAGAAAGTCACAGGTAAGAAAATTGAGCTCAGTGGTAATCCGAAGGAAGAAATCATTACTGTACTACGCAATGAGTATGGCCTGATCGACTAATATTCCCTTAATGGAATATCAGGGCAGCTTATTGCTGCCCTTTTTCATTGAGTCCTGGGTTAATATTCGGAGCAGGAATGCATTATTCCTCACAAAATCATTGCTAATATTTATCACTCATCACAATTACATATTTTTGCTATTAAGACTTTTTGTGTCAGCGCCGACAATGGAAGAACAATAATAGCAATTACAGTAGTTGAGGGACTCCATGAAGTTTAGCCACAAAATCGTTGCCACTTCGTCGGCAATACTGTTCGCCGCTTTAGTTCTGCTTTCCGGCATCCAGTACGTTCACACCAGGGATGATGTGCATAAGCTGGTAGACAACAGCATTGATGAAATCGTATCCGGCGTGAATCAAACCTTAGTCACAGAGATAGCCAGCCGGACGAAATTAGCCAATATCACCGCTGGGATCGTCGAGCAAAATTTATCCCCTGACAGTATTCGCCAGATTATCCGCCAGCCTGTGCTCAATAATACTTTTGAACTGACCGGCATAGGGTTCGAAAGCGACGGTTCTTCCATCATCAGTGACCCAGCGTGGAAACCCGCACCAGGCTGGGATCCCCGCGCTCGCCCCTGGTACACTCAGGCAAAAGAAGCCGGGCATATGATCATTACATCGCCATACCGGGATTCGGTCACAAACGAAATTCTGGTCTCTTTTGCTGCACCAATTAAAGACAACGGCCAATTTATCGGCGCCATCTTCTTTGATGTCAGCATGAGTAAAATTGCCAACCTGATTAACCAGGCCTCTTTGTTTAATGCCGGTTATCTCTTTTTGGTCTCGGAGAAAGATGTGATCATCGCGCACCCTGACAAAGAGGTGAACGGCAAACCGCTGTCGGAAGCGTATCCCGGTATACAAATCTCAGAGCAGCCGTTAGATACGGTGCTTGATAATGAATCCGTCAATATCAGCTTCCATAAAGTACAAGGACAGACACTGTATATTGGTGCGGTCCTGAAAAATGACGTTGCCTTTGCCGCTGTTGATCAAATTAAGAACAACGCCATCACCTATTCTCTGCTGTTCATTGTTATCGGTTTCGTGGCTGTCTTCTTGCTGGTTAAACGTCTGATGCGTCCTTTGGATGTTATCAATCAGGCCATGAAAAACATTGCCACCGGACAGGCCGATCTGACCCAGCGTCTGAGCACCAATACCGAGCCGGAATTTGCGGCTCTGGCACAAAGTTTTAATCAGTTCACTGAACGTATGCAGCAACAGATCATACGCTCGCAAGCGCTGAGTAACGACATTATGCAGGGCACTGAGCTGACGGCTCAGGGCGCCAATCGTTCATCCGAGGCGATGAACAGCCAGCTGCAGCAGCTTGAACTGCTGGCAACGGCCATGAATGAAATGGCTTCAACATCGGCTAACGTGGCAGACAATGCACACAGTGCTGCGTCTGCAGCTTCAGCGGCAGAGCTGGCTGCACAGGAAGGCGGGAATATCGTTTCCCGGACATCTGTGTCGATTCATGATTTGTCTGATCAAATTGATCAGGCTGTCGATGTCGTCAAAGAGCTGGAATCTGCCACGGGTAATATTGAGCGTATTCTTCAGGTGATCAATGACATTGCCGATCAGACGAACCTGCTGGCGCTGAATGCTGCCATTGAAGCTGCAAGGGCTGGCGATTCCGGCCGGGGTTTTGCGGTCGTTGCCGATGAAGTCCGGACACTGGCGCAACGCACGCAGCAATCCACGACAGAAATCCGTCAGATGATTGAGCAACTTCAGGCAGGCGCCAGTTCAGCCACCAGCACCATGGCGCTGAGTAAAAACACGGCCAGCGAAACCGTCGCTACCGCGCAGGAAGCCGATGAAGCACTGTCGCGTATTCGTGAAGCCATTCAGCAGATCAACGATATGAATATACAAATTGCCTCGGCGGCTGAGGAGCAGAGCCTGGTTGCTGAGGATATTAATGGCAATACCATCAATATTAAGGACTTGTCGGTTCAGGTTGCTGAAACCGCCAATGAAACCAGTGTGGCGATGGAAACCCAGATAAAGAACGTGCGTGAACAAAACGCACTGATGAAGCAGTTTACTGTGTAAGCCATTCAAAGCCGCCGGTACCGACTGGCGGCTTTCCTTTCACGAACCAGGCTTTCTGAGATAAAGCCTATGACGCTCGCTGATAAACATGATCCGCGTACAGCTCACCGCCAATTTCGTATGCTTCAGGAATTTTCTGCTGTAACCTGAAGCCACATTTTTCCAGCACTCGTTCTGAAGCAATATTGCCTTCTGTTACCACAGCTCTGAACAAGGTAAGCCCCAGTGCTTCTTCCGCCCAGTGAATCACTGCACGCAGGGATTCTGTGCCATAGCCTTTGCCATAAAACTCAGGCATCAGCAGATAACCCATTTCAGCAATACCTGAATCAACAAAAAACCCGGTTATGCCGACCTTGCCACCCGACACTTTTTCTTTGATGACAAGGGTTAACCATGCGCCGCTTTCAGGCGCCCACGCCTGAAGACGCGCATGAAATTTTTCCGTTAATTCATCATCAGATGGCGCATCAAAACATTTTTCGATCACGGCCGGTATCGTATGAAGCGCCTTAAAAAGCGGCCAGTCTGTTTCAGTAATGGGCTCTAATACTAATTGTTGTGTTTCTAAATTCATCCTGAATCACCTCTTAAAGACTGCCTTAAGATTCAATAATCATCCATTTTCACTATGTTGAATGACAGCACATCCAGCCCTCAGGTAGTCATGCTTCTGAAAGTGTACGGCTGATTAATGCTTCAAACATTTCTGACTGGCCTGCAGGAATAAGCTGCCGATGAATTTCCCGACGTTTATCCACACCATACAAACGCTCTGCCAGCCAGCCTGTAAGGTACAATTGCGACAAGCACCCACCTGCTGTGGCAAGATTTCCATGTACTACCAGCGCCTTATCCAGGACATGAATACCTTCAGCTTCAAGCGCTGATTTTGCATCCGGATGAGTCGTTGCCGTAATGCCATCCAGCAGCCCCAGTTTGGCCAGAATAAACGCACCTGCACAAATTGACCCAATAAGCTGATTTTGAGGATCCAGCTTAAGCGATGCCATAAACTCAGGATTATTTAACGCCGCCGGCACCCCTTTGTAACCGCTGCTGAATAACACAACATCGGCCTCCGAGGTCTCTGCAACATGCCCGTCTGTTTTTACTTCCATTCCTAAAGAAGATATATGGGACGGCTTAGTGCCTAATATTTTGACGGCCCAGTCCATCTGACTTCTTCCCAAAATATCCCGTAGTAAGAAGAAATCGATATCCGTGAAATCATCAAAAATGACGATAGCTATTTGATACATATACTCATACCCGCCAAGCTGCTTGTACTTTCCGACGGAAAAAGTTAACACATAAGCATCAGAATGTATAAGTAAGTGTGCCTTGCACTGCTTTATTTGAGTAAACGCCTTAAACAACAAAGGCCAGCAAATGCTGGCCTTTGATAGTTAGTGAATGTCTGTCAATTCACATTATAAGGTTGATTTCGCTGTACCTGTTGTAGAGGAATCTTCACCCAGGTCTGGCGCTTTCTGGCCTTTACGCTTCATGCGCTCTTCCCAGTAATCAGCACCTTTGATGCCTAATTTCACTGGATCGAATACGTATTCTTTCACACCGGCTTTCTTCTGCATTTCATAGTCTCTCAACGCTTTCAGCGCTGGTTTTGCCATGAAGAAGATGATCAGAATACCGATGATGTTCAGCCACGCCATCAGACCAACACCGACATCACCCAGCGCCCATGCCAGATCGGCGGTTTTCACTGCGCCGTAGAATACGGAAGACAGCAAGAACAGCTTCAGTACAAACATCAGGCCTGGTACATGAATGGTACGGTGGATGTACGCAACATTGGTTTCTGCAATGTAGTAGTACGCCAGAATTGTCGTGAATGAGAAGAAGAACAGTGCAATTGCCACGAATGGTTTACCCAGACCAGGCATTGCTGTTTCAATCGCCATCTGAGTAAATACCGGGCTGTTGGCAGCAATGTCCGAAGGCAGGTTTTGAACCAGGAATGCGCCTTCAGCACCATGGACGTTAAACGCACCTGTGATGATAATCATGAATGCCGTTGCACTACAAACCAACAGCGTATCAATGTAGATAGAAAACGCTTGCACCATACCTTGCTGAGCAGGGTGATCAACCTGAGCCGCTGCTGCTGCATGCGGACCTGTACCCTGACCGGCTTCATTGGAGTAAACGCCACGCTTCACGCCCCAGCCGATAGCCGCACCGACACCCGCCATTGGCGAGAAGGCATCACCCACTATAGTGGCGAACACAGTTGGCACCATGTCAATGTTCAGCAGGATAACAACGAAGGCAATAACGATATAGCCCAGCGCCATGAAAGGAACAACGATTTGAGTAAAGTGAGCAATACGCTTAACACCACCAAAGATGATGAAAGCCAGTACCACACATACAATCGCGCCAGTGATGATCTTCGCAGAACTGAATGTACCTAAAGTGGTTTCGATCACATCACCAGAACCGAATGCTGCTTCAACCGCGTTACCGATACTGTTTGACTGCACACCAGGTAACAGAAGACCACAAGCGACAATTGTCGAAATCGCAAAGATCCATGCATACCACTTCTGACCCATTGCTTTTTCAATGTAATACGCAGGGCCACCACGGAACTGACCTTCGTCTTCCACTTTGTAGATCTGAGCAAGCGTTGATTCATAATAAGCTGTAGAAGCACCCAGGAAGGCTACAACCCACATCCAGAATACGGCACCCGGACCACCAAAACCGATGGCGGCAGCAACACCTGCAATGTTACCTGTACCGACACGACCTGACAGTGAAACCGCCAGTGCCTGGAATGAGGAAATCCCCTTTGCCGAGCTCTGACCAGCGAACAGCAGGCGGATCATTTCGCCGAAATGGCGAACCTGCATAAAACGTGTTGTGATGGAATAAAATAAACCGGCACCCAGGCAAAGATAAATCAATGCCGGACTCCATATTATCCCGTTAATAAAATCGACCAATGACTGCATATGAGTCTCCCTGTTATAGTCTGTTTGGTTACAACTCGAGCAGTATAATACGCAAATTGTAACCTGATTGTTAAGAATTTTATTTCATCAGCATTGATTTGCTTGATGCAGGCATCAAATAGCAACAAATCCACAACATCCAGTCATTGAAACTATGATTAACGATAAATACGGCATACCCCACCAATCATCACCAGTTAGGCCTGTGATAATTTGTATAAGTATTAGCCAGGTGATTCACAAAAGATGTCAATAATGTGCAGCATGTCAGCATAAAGAGGCCGTGACAGATACTGATCAGGCATCAACAGACACAAAATACTGTATTGCAAGCATATGCTATCAAAAGCATTCATGTGAAATAAGACGCATGAACTGCCTCCCAAAAAAAGCAGTTCAGCTTAGAATAGGTAACAGTGAGTGGATATCAGTTAACCGCAGACAAATTCACTAAGTGGCGGGTATATTCAGCTTCGGGGTGGCTGAACAGCTGACGGGTTGGCCCCTGCTCTACCACACAGCCATCTTTTAATACCAAGGTATAGTGGCACAATGACTTCACGACATTCAGATCATGGCTGATAAACAGGTAACTCAGGCCGTACTTCATCTGCAATTCTTTCAGTAAATTCAGCACCTGATGCTGCACGGTGCGATCCAGTGAGGAGGTAGGTTCATCCAGCAGAATAAACTCAGGTTTCAATACCAGCGCCCTTGCTATGGCTATCCGCTGGCGTTGCCCACCTGAAAATTCATTGGGATAACGAAAACGGGTGGATGGATCCAGCTCTACATCTTTCATCGCCTGACAGATCGCGGCATCTTCTTCCTCATCAGATAAACTCTGATGGACTTTCAGGCCTTCGCCAATAATCTGCGCCACAGACATTCTTGGATTCAGTGCGGAAAACGGGTCCTGAAATACGACTTGCAGACGACTGCGAAAAGGTAACATGCCTTTGCGGTTAAGATGACTGATCTCCTGGCCGTCAAAACGAATACTCCCTTCGCTGTTGAGCAATCTAAGTATCGCCATCCCGGTCGTCGACTTCCCTGAGCCACTTTCCCCGACCAGCCCGACACTCTGCCCCTGCTTAAGCTGGAAGCTCACATCAGTCACGGCTTTAATATGACTGATAACGCGTTTCATAATCCCCCCTTTCACGGGAAACCAGACACGTAATTTATCTATTTCAAACAGCGCGGAAGGATTCCCGATCACCGGAACGGGCTCGCCGGTGGGATCAGAGTTAATGAGTTTCTGGGTATAAGGATGGGAAGGCGACGCAAAAAGGATATCTTTCTCATTGGTTTCCACTAACTGCCCGAGTTGCATCACCGCTACCCGATCGGCAATTTTTCGCACAATACTCAAATCATGCGTAATAAAAAGCATGGCCATGCCCAGTTCCTGCTGCAGATTTTTCAGCAAATCGAGGATCTGGGCCTGAACAGAAACATCGAGAGCGGTCGTTGGCTCATCCGCAATCAGGAGATCAGGCTCATTGATCAGCGCCATGGCAATCATTACACGCTGGCGCTCACCGCCTGACAACTCATGAGGATAGGCATACATACGCTGCTCGGGGTTACGGATACCCACTTTTTTTAACCAGCTCAGCGCACGTTTCTCTGCCGGCCTCTGACGCACTCCCTTGTGTATAGACAGCGTTTCACACAGCTGGCGGCCTATTTTATGCAGCGGGTTCAGCGACATCATAGGTTCCTGAAAGATCATGCCGATTTTGTTTCCGCGTAACCCGCGCATCTGGCGTTCACTACACCGCAGCATATCCACGCCATCGTAATAAATATGACCGTCCAGATAACGCGCCGACGCTTTCGGCAGCAAGCGCAGAATGGCATTGGCCGTGACAGACTTGCCAGAACCACTTTCCCCCACCAGTGCCAGGGTTTCTCCCCGCTTGATTGTCAGGCAGACTTTCTCTGTTACCGGGCGGACAGGCTTACCGTTGGCAAAGCCCACAGAGAGATTTTCAATAGTCAGTAAAGCATCACTCATTGCAGTATCCCGGTCATTACGATTGATGGTGTGGGTCGAAAGCATCGCGCACCGCCTCGCCGATAAACACCAACAGGCTCAGCATGATAGAAAGCACAACGAACGCAGACAGCCCCAGCCAGGGTGCCTGAAGGTTGGTTTTACCCTGAGCAAGCAATTCACCGAGAGACGGTGAACCCACAGGCAAACCGAACCCGAGGAAGTCCAGTGATGTCAGTGTGGTCACTGACCCGCTGAGAATAAAAGGCATCATAGTCAGTGAGGCCACCATAGCATTTGGCAGCATATGACGGAGCATTATGCGCCTGTCATTCACGCCCAGCGCCTGCGCGGCACGCACATAATCCAGGTTCCGGCAGCGGAGAAATTCCGCCCGCACAACGCCCACCAGCCCCATCCAGCTAAACAGCACCATGATACCCAGCAGCCACCAGAAGTTAGGTTCTACGAAACTGGACAGGATAATCAGCAAGAACAAAGTCGGCATACCTGACCAGACTTCGATGAAACGCTGACCAAACAGATCCAGCCAGCCGCCATAGTAACCCTGCCCGGCTCCGACCATGACACCGACAATGGTTGAGATCACCGTCAGCGCAAAACCAAACAGCACAGATATCCGAAAACCGTAAATGATGCGAGCAAGCACATCGCGGCCTTTATCATCTGTCCCCAGCCAGTTCACATTGTCCGGTGCAGAGGGCGCCGGACCGGACAAGTTGTAGTTAATCGTGTCATAGCTGAAATGGATCAGTGGCCAGATCATATAGCCGTCTTCGTTGATCAATTCCTGCACATACGGATCGGTATAATCGGCTTCTGTGGCGAACTCACCGCCAAATTGCGTTTCGGCGTACTGTTCGGTTATCGGAAAATACCAGTCCCCTTTGAAGCTGACGAACAAGGGCTTATCGTTGGCGATCACTTCAGCAAACAGGCTGATAATAAAAAGCACGGCGAACAGCCACATTGACCAGTAGCCGCGTCTGTGTGCTTTAAACCGGGCCCAGCGCTCTTTTGTCAGTGGATTGAAGGTAAACAAAGTTGCGAATGTCTTTCTCATGGTATTACCTGGCCTCGAAATCAATACGTGGATCGACCAGGGTATAAGTCAGGTCAGAGATGATATTCAGGATAAGTCCCAGCAATGTCATGATATAAAGCGAGCTGAATACCACGGGGTAATCACGCTGAATCGTTGATTCAAAGCCCAGTAAGCCAATTCCCTCCAGCGAAAACATCACTTCAATGAGCATAGAGCCGGTAAAGAAAATACTGATAAACGCACTGGGAAAACCGGCAATAATAATCAGCATGGCATTACGAAACACATGCTTATATAAGATGCTTCTGTCATCGAGCCCTTTCGCACGGGCGGTGACAACGTATTGCTTGTTGATCTCATCCAGAAACGAGTTTTTGGTCAGCATAGTCAGCGTCGCGAAACCGCCAATGACCATGGCAAAGATGGGCAGCGCAAGGTGCCAGAAGTAATCACCGACTTGCTGATACCAGGTCATCTGATCGAAATCAGCCGAAAACAATCCCCGTAACGGAAACCAGCTGAAATAATTACCGCTGGCAAAGAAAATAATCAATACAATGGCGAACAGGAAACCGGGAATCGCATACCCGGCTATCACTAATGCGCTGCTCCAGATATCAAAACGGCTACCATGATTCACCGCTTTCGCAATCCCCAGCGGGATAGAGACGAAATAAATGATCAAGGTGCTCCACAGACCCAGCGAAATCGACACCGGCAGCCGTTCGATAATCAGATCAATCACATTGCCGCCACGAAAAAGGCTTTCGCCGAAATTGAAGGTAATATAATTCGTCAGCATATCGACATAACGTTCCCAGAGCGGTTTATCAAAACCAAACTGCTTACGTATTTCTGCCACCACTTCCGGATCCAGACCACGGGAACCACGATAGCCCGTTCCGCCATTGCCGTTTTGCTGCGAACCTTCCGACTGCTGCACTTCCTGCCCGCCGCCGGTAAAGCGCTCCATAATGCCGGAAGTATGCCCTTCAAGCTGTGCCACTGCCTGTTCTACAGGCCCGCCCGGTGCAATCTGAATCACGAAAAAGTTAATCGTAATAATCGCCCAGAGCGTTGGGATCACCAGCAAAAGGCGCCGGATAATATATGCCGTCATACTGCTCTACCTGTTTCCACGTTTTGATTAACGGCGTTTTTCCGGCAACTTGACCGCCTTGGCCGTATCCACCCACCAAGTATCAACACCCAGTGCATACTTAGGTCGGACCGCAGGACGATCAAATTTATCCCAGGTCGCTACACGGAATTTGCTTAAATGCCACTGGGGAATGACAAAAAAGTTCCATTGCAGCACCCGGTCCAGCGCCGGGCCTAATGCCGCCAGCGCGGCAGGATCTTGCTGATGCGCAGCGATTTGTTCTGTCAGCGCATCAATAGCCGGATCCTGAACCCCGGCAGTATTATAGGTGGAGTCCAGATAGTTACTGTTCCAGGCAATCAGCAGATTCTGTGTCGGGTAGGCATTCGCGCTGTAACCGGAAGACACCATGTCAAAATCCCGGTCACGCAGGCGCTTGATGTACTGCGTAGTGTCAACCGTACGGATTTTCATCTCGATACCCAGCTGCTTCAGGTTTTTCTGTAGCGGAATAGCGATGCGCTCCGAGGTCGGGCTGTAGATAAGCAACTCAAAAGCCAGAGGCTCCCCGGTCTTCACATTGGTCATGACCTGATTTTTCAGCTCCCAGCCCGCAGCCTTTAACAATGCAAACGCTTTACGCGATTGTGCACGAACACGGCCTGAGCCATCAGTGACCGGCGGCTGGTAAGATTCAGTAAAGACACGTGCCGGGATCTTGTCTTTCAACGGATCCAGATATTTCAACTCAGCAGGCGTGGGCAGGCCTTTTGCTTCATAGGGGGTATTCTGGAAAAAACTGCGGGAACGTGAATACTGGTTATAGAAAAGCGTTTTATTCATCCACTCAAAATCCATGGCGTAATTGAGCGCTTCCCTGACCCGGACATCACTGAATACAGGGCGCTGAGTATTAAAGACAAACGCCTGCATCGCCTGAGGGATTTCGTGCGGGATTTCTTCCTTCTTTATATAACCGTTATCAAAATTATTGCCCTCATAGAGAGTGGCCCAGAACTTGGCGACATTCTCCTGACGGAAGTCATATTCTCCGGCTTTGAACGCTTCCAGGGTCACAGTATCATCACGGTAGTAGTCGTACCGGATGGTGTCGAAATTATGCCGCCCGACATTCACCGGAAGATTGGCCGCCCAGTAATCTTTCACTCTGGAGTAAGTCACACTCTGACCCGACTGATAACTGGTTACCTTGTACGCACTGCTGCCAATCGGTGGTTCGTTGAGCGGCTCGCTGAGTTTCTTGTCTTTCCAGTAATGTTCCGGTAAGACGTTCATGCCTTCAACCAGAGAAAACAGTTTTTCCCTGTTGGCAACAGACATTTCAACCCGCGCGGTCAGCGGCGATACCGCCGTCACTGACTTCACCTCTTTATAAAACACACGAAACTGAGGCACACCCTCAGCCATGAACTTATCAAAGGTGAAGGCGACATCTTTCGCTGTAATAGGTTGGCCGTCATGAAATCGCGCTTTAGGGTTGATATCAATTTCCATCCAGGAAAAATCGTCGGCATAACGTACTTTTTCTGCAATTAACGGGTAATAGCTGTCAATTTCGTCACTCGCTGGTGCAAATAAGGTGTCATACATTTCGTCCGCGCCGGCGACCGAAACCCCTCTTGATGCATAGCGGTTAAAACTGTCGTATGTTCCTACTTCCGCATAGGTGATGGCTCCGCCTTTTGGCGCATCCGGATTGACATAGTCAAAGTGTTTAAATTCAGGTGCGTACTTTGCCGTACCAAACCCCACTAAACTGGTGGTTTCTATCACCTCTTGTGCCAGTGCACTGGTACTTCCCAGCAATAATCCAGCCATTATTGACAGGCTTACAGTCAATCCATTCTTCATATCCCCTCCAAGGCAACTTCACCTAACCACCCAGCCAACGCCAGAAAATCGTTCTTTTTCATTATTGTAAGAGTTATCAATGACGAACACTGACATGTAACACAAATATATACCATAAGAAAACACGCCGCCTGAATCGCTGGGCATATCATCAAGAAATTTGTTGCTCTGCCCGACAGGGATGCAACACCTTGTCACAATCAGTTAACAGACATTTTCTGTATTTTTATTGAGCAATCATCCAGTTCCTGCCTGAATCAATGGGTTAAAAGCCAACGAATACTCATTAAATTACTCAGATCTATGTTCTGATAGTTGTAAGTAGTGCTATACTCCCCACCCTGACATGTGACAACAATTGTTCATATAGAGAAAAACAATGGCAGATCTATCTAAATACAGAAACATTGGTATTTTCGCGCACGTAGATGCGGGTAAAACCACTACCACTGAGCGTATCCTGAAGCTGACCGGTAAAATCCACCGTACGGGTGAAGTACACGACGGTGCTTCTACCATGGACTTCATGGATCAGGAAGCAGAGCGTGGTATCACCATCCAGTCAGCTGCGACTACCTGTTTCTGGAAAGACCACCGTTTTAACGTTATCGATACTCCGGGACACGTTGACTTCACCGTTGAAGTTTACCGTTCTCTGAAAGTACTTGACGGTGGTGTAGGTGTATTCTGTGGTTCAGGTGGTGTTGAGCCTCAGTCTGAAACTAACTGGCGTTACGCGAACGAATCAGAAGTATCTCGTCTGATCTTCGTTAACAAACTGGACCGTATGGGCGCAGACTTCTTCAGCGTTGTTGAGCAAGTGAAGAAAGTTCTGGGCGCTAACCCTCTGGTTATGACCCTGCCTATCGGCCGCGAAGACGATTTCGTTGGTGTTGTTGACGTTCTGACTCGCCAGGCATACGTGTGGGACGATTCAGGTCAGCCAGAAAACTACGAAATCAAAGAAATCCCAGCGGATATGGTTGATGACGTAGAAGCTTACCGCGAAGAGCTGATCGAGACTGCCGTTGAGCAAGACGACGACCTGATGGAAGCTTACATGGAAGGTGAAGAGCCTTCTATCGAAGACCTGAAACGTTGTATCCGTAAAGGTACTCGTGATCTGGCCTTCTTCCCAACCTACTGTGGTTCAGCGTTCAAGAACAAAGGTATGCAGCTGCTGCTTGACGCCGTTGTTGACTACCTGCCAAACCCAACAGAAGTTGACCCTCAGGATCTGACTGATCCAGAAACTGGTGAACCAACTGGTAAAGTTGCTACCGTTTCTGTTGACGAACCATTCCGTGCGCTTGCGTTTAAGATCATGGATGACCGTTTCGGCGCCCTGACCTTCGTACGTGTTTACTCTGGTAAGCTGAAGAAGGGTGACACCATCCTGAACTCTGCGACAGGTAAAACTGAGCGTGTTGGCCGTATGGTGGAAATGCACGCTAACGACCGTAACGAGCTGGATGCTGCGCAAGCAGGTGACATCATCGCTATCGTTGGTATGAAGAACGTTCAGACTGGTCACACTCTGTGTGATCCTAAGCACGAATGTACTCTGGAACCAATGATCTTCCCAGATCCAGTAATCTCTATCGCTGTTGCTCCTAAGGACAAAACAGCTTCTGAGAAACTGGGTATCGCACTGGGTAAGATGATCGCAGAAGATCCATCATTCCAAGTTGAAACTGATGAAGATTCTGGCGAAACCATCCTGAAAGGTATGGGTGAGCTGCACCTGGACATCAAAGTTGACATCCTGAAGCGTACTCACGGTGTTGAACTGACTGTAGGTGCTCCACAGGTTGCTTACCGTGAAACTATCACCAAAGCAATCGAAGACAGCTACACGCACAAGAAGCAGTCTGGTGGTTCTGGTCAGTTCGGTAAGATCGATTACCGTATCAAACCAGGCGAAGCAAACTCTGGCTTCAAGTTCGTTTCTACCGTTGTTGGTGGTAACGTTCCTAAAGAATTCTGGCCTGCAATCGAAAAAGGCTTCGCTGGTATGATGAGTACTGGTGTTCTGGCTGGCTTCCCAGTGCTGGACGTTGAAGTTGAGCTGTTCGACGGTGGTTTCCACGCAGTTGACTCCTCTGCTGTAGCGTTTGAAATTGCTGCACGTGGCGCATTCCGTCAGTCTATGCCTAAAGCGGGTGCTCAGCTGCTTGAGCCTATCATGCACGTTGACGTGTTCACTCCGGAAGATCACGTTGGTGATGTTATCGGTGACCTGAACCGTCGTCGCGGTATGATCAAAGATCAGGTTGCAGCTGCAACGGGTGTTCGTATTAAAGCTGACGTACCTCTGTCTGAGATGTTCGGCTACATCGGTCACCTGCGCACCATGACTTCTGGCCGTGGTCAGTTCTCAATGGAATTCTCTCACTACTCTGCATGCCCAGCGAACGTTGCTGAAGCAGTTATCGCAGAAGTGAAAGAGCGTAACGCTAAGAAATAATTTATTTTCTTAACGTAACGACAAAAAAATCCCAGCTCAGGCTGGGGTTTTTTTAGGGCTGTAACAACAGATGCGTTCCTAATTCCCAGCCTGTGATTTACTCGCTGCATTCACGTAAAAACCGCATTAAACCGTATTCCTGTAACCACACCAGCTGTTCTGCTTGTTTTACCAGGAAACGTCCGCTGTAGTTAATACCATTGGCAAAAAGCCCCTGCACATTATTAGCGGTACGAGGCAGTATCAGCAGCCAGCGCTCAGTCAAAAGGATGTTATGTGGCTTGCACGCATCGTCCGCCTCATTAAAGAGCGACAAGGCTTTCATCCCCTTCAGATAGGCGTCGTACAGCTCATCAGTGGTCATAGCTTCAACCAGATACAACCAGTGAGCAAATGGCAGCTTTCCACCCGCGATCACTTTTTCCAGCGGAATGTCACTTCGGACCAACTGCATGTGACGGTGTGACTGGCTCGCTCCGGCTAACGGCCCACTGTTATAAAAGCCGAGCACATCTGAGTGTGTAAATCCCCCCAGCCAGGCATGCCAATCTTCCCAGCTTAAAGGTGACTCCTGGGGCACAAAATCTTTTGAGCAAATCAGCAAGTGTGGCGAGATAACGGGAAACTTATTAAGCAGACACACATGGTGCTCCCCTGCTTCGCAAACATACATAGATTTCTCGTAGGGCAGAAAGGGGTTAGAGGTATGCTTAGCCGTCAGATTCAGTAACTTCTTGCCCGCATTCTCTGTGACCAGGTGACCAAGATAACGGACACCCTGTTCTTCAATCTGCTCCGCTTCTGTGGCGATTGGCATAAGGCTACCTTCTGCCAGTGCCTTTGCAGCCACCTGATCCGCAAGTTTCCAGTTCATATCCATATCCCATCTTTTTTAACCAAGATACTCTAACTTGGCATGCGTGTCATAGGAGAAAAGTGTGTATAAAAAAGTTTACGTTATGGCGAATTTTGTCTCTTCAGGAAAACAGGCCCAAGCCTAGCACCAGTAAAGGAAAGTCGGTAAGATTCGCTCAACTTTTTGAGGATACGTCACTAGCTGCTTACTCTGTGTCAACAGATCACTACTCCTGCAGATAGGTTATTTCAGCGTTCGGTCAAACCTGAAACGACACCTGACGATATCGGTCTTGTTCGGTCAAACAAATCGTTAGCATCCTCAAAGCAATGTCGCTAATACGATATTGAGCTCCACAAAAAAAGGCGCTTCCAATCGGAAGCGCCTTTTTACATCTTAGCGGTACTCACTGATTAAATCAGTTCAGCCATCAATAGAAAACAACCGAACAGAAAGCTCAGCGCCAGCGCCATGACTCCGCCGCCCGCCTGATACACAGCTTCGTTACCCTCTTTTTGTGTCACTGTCGCCTCATCGCCATCCTTTCTGACTTTGACTGTCATTGCCATCGGGACAAAAATAGCCAGGAACACAAGAATGATACCGGCATAGCTCAGCACTGACAGGAATTGATTCGCCGCCAGAATCGCCCCCAGCATAGGCAAAATAAAGGTCAGTACATACGTCACTGCCCGATTCTGGCGAAAGGCATCCGCGTTCTGATCAAACAGTGCCATTGCCACACCCAGAAAAGAAGTCAGCAATGCCAGGCCGGTGAAGACAGACAGGATCAGCTGCATACTGCCGTGATTCACACTCAGCGCAGCAATCAGCTCAGAAACATTCGCAAAGCCCACCAGTTGCTCAGGCGACAGATTGCCAACAGCCGCGTAGAGCCAGAACAGGTAACAGAATAATGGGATGACAGAACCTGCAATCACCATATTTCTCAGCTGCTTTTGAGTGGCTTCAGGGTTATAAGTTACCAGCGACGGGATAACCACCATAAAACCGAAGCTGGTAAACAGCACAGAGCTGGTTTTGATGAGTGCGACTTTGTTATCGCTGCCAACCGATGCCAGGTTGTCAGGATTGATGCCAGGCACCAGAGTCACCAGAGTCATGGCCAGCATGATCACCATTGCCGCAAACAGCAGCCGGTTGAGCCGGTCAATCACACCGGTTCCGGCAGCAACAACAACACCCGCTACCACGGTAAACGCAATTTGTGCCTGCGTGGCACTTAATACCACTCCAAGGCCATCGGTCAGCTTTTTGAGCAGATCGCCAGCGCCGATAATGTAGGCCATCAGCAGACACACAAGGAGCGCGTACAGCAAGCCATTTGTCACCAGTTGGCCACCTTTACCCAGTGTTTTACGGGCAATGGAATTCATGCCCAGGCCACCACCAGACTTGATACTGGCTTCAAGCAACAGCAGTGCCGCGTAGGTCGTACCTACCCAGATCAGCAGCATTAGCAGGGTGCCCCACAGTAAGCCAAACTGGGCCAATACCATAGGAATGGCAAGCATGCCTGCACCCAGTGCTGTACCTGCAATAATCAGGGAACTGCCTAACAATTTCATATTCACGGAATTTTCCTTCATGTCCTTAACTGCGGCTTATGTCAAAAGCGCACTCAAGCGTTATCTTTATAACTATCTGATTTAATTCTATTTAAAAGCACTCTGACACGACTCAGGCGCAATCAGTTGTGTTCTGTATGGGCTAACAATGGCCAAAACATCTAAATCGACGAAAGAATTGAAGGCGATAGGCAGAAAACGGGCGTGAAAAAGGCAGCAAGGTCAAAGCGCAGCGGCTGAGCAAAGCACTCAGAAGGGAAATGGTGAGAATAGCGCCCCTACCCGGCAATAATGCCTGGCCTGGAAGCGAGCAGTGTAATGTCATTTATCGTACTCCTAACACGATAGAACTTCGGTCATTTCTGATAAAAACCAGCCAAACTGGCTGATATTTCATCTCTTGCCAGGTCAAGGCAAGGCGTTCGGTCAGGAAGCAAAATAATGAGGTACCGCACAAACTACAACCTGCATTGTTTAAATATTTGATTTTGATCTTGGAAAAAATGGAATACAGGTCAAATTGCCTGTTTGGGCGAGCATAAGAAGCAGATCAATCTGAGTAAATCTTACCCAGATTGATGGTAAATTCACAGCAGGCAGCTTCAGTCGGCACAATAATGCTTATGAAGCATCGCGATGATGTCGATAACAGCAGCATTATCGAGCCGGTAATAGATAGTCTGCGCTTCCCGTCTCGTTTTCACAAAACCGGCCCGGCGCAGCCAGGCCAGATGCTGTGACAAAGACGACTGAGGGATAGGAAATCGCTCATTCAGCTGAGAAACAGACAATTCCTCTTCCTGGAGTACACACAGTATCATCAGCCGGTGCTGATTGCCCATGGCTTTGAGCAGCTCAACCGCCTGCTCGACATTTGCCTCCATGTTGGAATAATCCCGCATTCTACCCTCATAATTTTCAAGACTTTTTAAGCAGACGGTCGATAGTGCCAGAAAACTGCATTCCCGCCAACATCGCGATAACGAAGCCGAAAATTTTAGCATTACCTCCCAGCAGATTACTCACAGCGGGCCCAGGGCAAATCCCCACTAACCCCCACCCCAGGCCAAATAAAATAGCGCCTATAATCAAAGGTTTATCGATAACTTTATTGACAGGAATATAAAACTGTTCGGCTATCAGAGGCTTTGAGCGGGGTTTCACCAAAAAGTGATACCCCAGCCCAAAAACAACCAATGCTGAACCCATCACCAAAATTAAACTGGGATCCCACTGTCCTGCTATATCCAGGAAATTTAACACTTTATCCGGATTGACCATTTGAGAAATCGTTAATCCGGCACCAAACAATAAACCGGCAATAAGAGCAATTAACATCTGCATACCCTTACACTCCTGACAGATGGCGAACAACAAACACCACAACAACAGCGACCAACATGAAGGTTGCTGTTGCGACAATAGATCGGGGAGATAGACGCCCGATACCGCAAATACCGTGTCCGCTGGTACAGCCAGACCCTAATCTTGTTCCGACACCAACCAGCAGCCCACCAGCTATGATGAGAGGCCAGCCAGCATCGATACGTTCTGGCAAATACGTTCCAAAAGGGGCAGCCAGCAATGGGCCGATAATCAGTCCCACTATAAACATCCAACGCCATTTGACATTTGGATCACTGGCATCCATCGCGCCGCTGACAATACCTGAAATACCCGCTATGCGACCATTCAGCAGCAGCAGTATCAGTGCGCTAATACCCAACACTGCCCCACCTGCCAGCGCCGTCCAAGGTGTGAATTCTGTCATTTCATTACTCTCACTAATGCAGTTAATCGTTTCAGTTTGGCGACAACCGAGTGGCGCACAAACAGCGTTGAGTGGTTCAATCTGCCTGACTTGGCCGCTCGAGGGTTAACGGAATCTTGATGTAGGCTGTATCGTTACTCTCGGCAGCCGGTAAATGACCGCCACGTATATTCACCTGCACAGATGGATACAGCAGTTTAGGCACATCCAGATGCTTGTCTCTGGCTTGTCTCACCTGAATAAACGCGTCTTTGTCTACGCCCTGGTGAATGTGGATATTGTTACAGCGGCTCTCTGCAACTGTCGTGACATAAGCCAGCTCCCGGCCATCAGGTTGATAATCATGGCACATCCATAACCTGGTCTCGGCCGGCAGGCTGTGTAACCGGGACACACTGTCATACAACACACCTGCATCACCGCCGGGAAAATCACACCGGGCTGTACCGCCGTCCGGCATGAATAAGGTATCTCCGACGAAGGCATTACCTTCAATAAGGTAAGTCACACTGTCATTCGTGTGTCCTGGTGTCGACATCACCTTGCCGGTTAATGCGCCAATCGTAAAAACCTCACCATCTTTAAACAGATGATCGAAGACCTGACCATCTGCCATTAACTCATCGTCAGCGATATTAAATACCGCTTTAAAGGTTTTTTGTACCTTGACGATTCCTTCGCCAACACCAAGAGGGCTACCGAGCTGCTCGCGGAGATAATGTGCCGCTGATAAGTGATCGGCATGGGCGTGCGTTTCCAAAATCCAGTCGACAGTCAGTTGCTGTTCTTTGATAAACGCCAGTTGCTGATCAGCAAATGCAGTCCAGACCTTGCCGGAGTGAGCCGAAAAATCCAGGACACTGTCCACAATGGCAGCGTGTCCGCCCTGTTTGTCGTAGACAACATAACTTATGGTACTGGTGTCAGTGTGATAGAAAGCTTTAATCATCGCATTCATCAGACTCTTCCTTTGCATTAATATCTATATATCGTATATTACACATATACGAACAATCATAGCAAGTTTTGAGGTCTCTATGATCACCCTTTTTTTTGGTGCAATAGCTGTCGGGCTTAGCCTGGGCATGCTTGGCTCCGGCGGCGCTATTCTCACGGTACCAATTCTGGCTTACGGTTTGGGACAGACAGAGAAACAAGCAATAGCCAGTGCCTTAATTATTGTCGGAATAATCAGCAGTATCACTTCATTCAATGGTATCAGACAGCGATTAGTGAACTGGTCTTTAGTGATGCTGTTCGGTTTTCCCGGTATGGCAGGAACTTACCTGGGAGCCTGGTTCGCCAGCTATCTGGATGGTGCTATCCAGATGACAGTATTTGCCATCGTGATGTTGGCAGCGGCGTGGCGAATGTTCCAGCCGGTTGGCCTTACATCCTCTCACGCTCAGACTCAGTCATATTGGTTGACCGGATTGCAGGGACTGCTGGTCGGGGTGCTGACCGGATTTGTCGGAGTGGGCGGTGGGTTTCTGATTGTCCCTGCGCTTGTACTGCTCAGTGGTCTGACGATGCAAACTGCGGTGGCGACCAGCCTGGTGATCATCGTCATGAACTCGTTGATCGGTTTTCTGAAATACCAGGATGTCCTTGCTCTTACACACACCCAGCTGGATTGGTCTGTGATTGCGATCATGGCTGTCATTGGTGTGGCGGGCAGTTTAGCCGGGCAGCGACTGTCCGGGCGGTTACCCCAACATCGCTTACAACGTATTTTTTCTGTGTGTTTGATTCTGATGGCAGGATTCATTCTTTACCAGTCACTGCCTTCACTGCTCCCTTCGATGACTCTCTGAGGTTAAGAGGAATATGATTATGCTTGTCAATGGACGCGACTTAGCCAACCGGGCTAAACAAAGTATTGAAGAAATTCACTGCCATGAATTAGCGTTACTGCTCACTCAGGAGATTATTTTAATCGATGTTCGCGAACGTCATGAAGTCGACACAGGCATGCTGCCAGGCGCCATCCATATTTCCCGGGGCGTACTTGAAATGCAGCTTGATACGCACCCAGCGGTTGCCCATCACAGCAATCCGCTTGAAGTGATGGCTCAGCAGCCTGTTTACCTTTACTGTCGATCCGGTGTCCGCTCGGCCTTAGCCGCAGAATCGCTGCAAAAAATGGGATTTACGCGGGTGTTTTCACTGGCTGGCGGCATACAGGCCTGGCAAGACGCCAAACTGCCTGTGGTCAATGCCAAGACATAGTGAAGTCACGTGAAGCCTTATTATCAGGCAAGCGCCTGATCAGTGTCTTCCGTACATACCGCACTGCCCGACAGTCAACCAATTCGCTTGTGCCAGTCATGCTGTGGAAGATTTTGGCCTCCACAGCATGATCTCAGAGACTGTCACTGCACCGCCATCCCGCTGAGTCTCTGCTGTCTGTCCCGATATCATCCTCTTAGTTTGAAAGCAGTTCAAAAAGTCATAATCAATCGCTTGATATTCAATCGATTCCATTTATGTTTATGTCTCCTTGCTGGCGAGTTCGATTGACAAGACCGAAGACATTCTGTGGCCCATTTTATCTGCCATCGTGCATCCGTCTTATTTACGCAGATGATTAACGCTCTTTAATACTCAGGTCTGCCAGCTCATCTTTCTTTTTCTATAAGCCATAAACATGAAGAATCAGCACGAATCAGAATCTAACCGGCGTCCCCTTGCCGTCAGGGAGACGGCTTTAACCAAGCGCATTGCAGTCTGGTTAAGCCAGAAAAACATCACACCGAACCAGATCTCCCTGATGAGCATAGTATTTGCCATCATCGGCCTGCTCTCAATGCTGTGGTACAAAGCCTCCGCGTTCAGTGTCCTGTTGCTTGTCGCTGCAGCCTGTATCCAGTTGCGGCTGCTGTGCAATCTGTTCGATGGCATGGTCGCTGTAGAAGGCGGCAAGAAAACCCCGGCAGGTGAATTATTCAATGACGTGCCCGATCGTCTTGCTGACCCGCTGTTGATTCTGGCCGCTGGCTTTGCAACTCAGTCTGATATCGGTATGACACTGGCATGGCTGTGCGCCCTGGTCGCCGTGCTGACGGCGTACGTTCGCGTATTAGGGGTCAGCATGGGCTGTCCGGCCGACTTCCGCGGGCCTATGGCCAAACAGCACAGAATGGCGCTGCTGACAGTGAGCTTCCTGGTCTTGTTCGTCAGCCAGGTGTTCGCCTTGCTGCCAGAGGTGCTGGCCTACACGCTGGACGCCGCGCTGGCGATCATGCTGGTTGGATCTGTGATAACCACCTGGCGCCGTCTGGTGGGTATTTATCGCTATAAAGCGACAGAGCAGACTGATAAGGAAAGCGCAGACAATGAATAGTATTCCTTCCCATTCGCTGTACCTGATGCTCGCCATCATTGCCGTACTGGTAACAGGTACGCTGGTGTATTTGTGGAAATCGCGCGCCCATCCGGACAGGGATTACCTTGAACTGAAGCTGCGTATCCGTTCCTGGTGGTGGATGATTGGGATTGTTTTTGTCGTCCTCTACCTGCCGTTAACCTATACGCTGTTTTTTGTCGGTTTTCTGAGTTTTATGGCGCTGAAAGAATTTTTGTCTATCGTGCCGACCCGAATGACAGACCGCCGCGTGATCTTCTGGGCCTACCTGTCGATTCCCTTTCAATATTACTGGCTGTCGATTGGCTGGTACGGCATGTTCATCATTTTCATCCCTGTGTATGTGTTCCTGTACCTGCCGATGGTGATGGTACTGATTGGCGATACCAAAGGCTTCATCCGCTCGGCCGGTATTATTCACTGGGCCATGATGCTGACCGTGTTTTGTATCAGCCATATGGCCTATCTGCTGGTCTTGCCAAGCCTGAACCCGGACGCCGGATCCTTGGGCATGCTGCTGTTTCTGCTGGTATTTACCCAGTTTAACGATGTCTGTCAGTACGTCTGGGGCAAATCCTTTGGTAAACGTAAGATAGTGCCCAAAGTCAGCCCGAACAAAACCTGGGAAGGTTTTATCGGCGGCAGCGCAACCGTGATTTTGGTGTCCTCTTTCGTCGCGCCCTATCTCACGCCCCTCACCTCGCTGCAGGGTCTGGTAGCCGGTATGATTATTGCGTTCAGTGGGTTTATCGGGGATTTAGTGATTTCTTCGGTGAAACGTGATTTGCAGATCAAAGACACCAGCCAGTTTATTCCGGGCCACGGCGGCATTCTGGATCGCATCGACAGCCTGATGTTCACAGCGCCGCTGTTCTTCCATTACATTTACTATCTCTACTATTGAGGATCCCATGGCTCACGTGCTCAAGGTGTTATTTATCCTCTTCATTGTTAAGCCGCTGGTATTTATTGGCCTTGGGCTGAACATCATCCAGCGGCAAAACCTGCCTGTAAATGGTCCGGTTGTGGTGGCAGCCAACCATAACAGCCATTTAGATACCCTGGTGTTACTGGCGCTGTTTCCCATTTCCATCGTCCATAAAGTTCGCCCGGTCGCCGCGGCAGATTACTTTCTGGCCAATAAAATCGTTGCCTGGCTGTCGCTGAACGTCATTGGCATTATTCCGCTGAGACGATCCCCTTCACCCAGCCAGCGGGAAGCGGTATTACAGGAGTGCCATCAGGCATTGGCACAAGGGGATATACTGATCATCTTCCCGGAAGGCAGCCGGGGCGAACCGGAAACCATGAGCGGCATTAAGAAAGGCATTTACCATTTAGTGAAAGATCATGAGGGCTGCCCGGTTATTCCGGTGGTCATGCGCGGGCTGGGCCGTTCTTTACCCAGAGGCACCGCTATGTTTGTGCCCTTTAACTGTGATGTGGTGATTGGTGAGCCGGTCAGTCATTTTGACGATGCCAACGCTTTCGTCGATACCATGCAGGCCAGGTATCATGAGTTGGCCAAACATTGCATTACGCAAACCAGCAGCGAAAATTAATACCAGCTCAAAAGCAACAAGCCTGTCTCAGACAGGCTTGTTATCAGGGGTGAATCATTACAAAGGCATTACGCCGATTGCGGACGCGCTCTGTGACGCTGAGCAGGTCGCTTGTTGCCGCCAGCTGCGTTACCGGCAGGTCTTGCATTGCCCGCTGATTGACCCGCTTCAGAACGTCCGGCACCATTTTTGTTTGCAGCATTAGCCTGGCCATTCGTTCTGCGCCTTGGCTTTTGCGCAGAATTCCCACTGGCATTGTTTCTCTCACCTTGAGCCTGGCCTGAGCGCGGTTTATTCGACTTCGGTTTCTTCGGCTTTTTCGGTTTGATCGGACGCGAGTCCAGCTTAGACTCCGGCAATGGATTACTCGGCTTGTAACCGTCCAGTTCCATACGCGGCAGCAGTTGCTGAATTAAACGCTCAATGCCAAACAACTCGTCAGCTTCCTGAGCGCACACCAGCGAAATCGCTTTACCTGTCTCGCCCGCACGGCCTGTACGTCCGATACGGTGAACATAATCTTCCGCCACATTGGGCAGCTCAAAGTTCACCACTTGTGGTAACTGAGGAATATCGATACCGCGTGCAGCAATGTCTGTCGCCACTAACACGCGAATTTTGCCCGATTTAAAATCAGCCAGCGCTTTGGTTCGTGCGCCCTGACTCTTGTTACCGTGAATGGCCGCAGAAGCCAGCTTCTCTTCAGACAAAAATGCTGCCAGGCGGTTTGCGCCGTGTTTAGTACGGGTAAACACCAACACCTGCTGCCAGTCGCCATCCTTGATCAGTTTGACCAGCATAGGCGCTTTCTTCTTCACATCAGCCGGATAGATACACTGCTCAACCGTTCTTGCCGTTGAGTTCGCGGTATTGACAGAAATTTCAACAGGGTTGTTTACCAGGCCTTTCGCCAGGGTGCGAATTTCTTCAGAAAACGTTGCTGAAAACAGCAAGTTCTGACGTTTCGCAGGAAGCAATTTGAGAATTTTTTGAATATCGCGGATGAAACCCATATCCAGCATGCGGTCAGCTTCATCCAGCACCAGAACTTCCAGCTGATCAAATTTCACTGCATTCTGGTTATACAAATCCATCAGACGCCCTGGTGTTGCCACCAGAATATCTGCGCCTTTGCGCAAACGCAGCATCTGCGGATTAATCTTTACCCCACCAAACACCACGGCACTGCTCAGCGGCAGATGACGGCTGTAGACAGACACGCTTTCCTGTACCTGTGCTGCCAGCTCGCGCGTCGGCGTTAAGATAAGCGCACGCACTTGGTTACTGCGAACCTGCGGGCCCTGATAAAGACGCTCAAGAATCGGTAATGTAAAGCCAGCGGTTTTACCTGTTCCCGTCTGAGCTGCAGCCATGACGTCTTTTCCATCTAACACAGCCGGAATAGCCTGTGCTTGAATTGGTGAGGGAGTGTCGTATCCTTTTTCTTGAATAGCTTTCAGGATTGGCGCAGAAAGACCTGTTGAGGCAAAACCCATATATGATTCTCAATTGTTAATGATGTGAATGTTCGCCTAACTCTCTGACGGCGAAAAGTCCGACATTCTGAGGCTTTCACTCCCGGGTAGCAACCTATAATTGTGATTTGTTTCGTGGCAGGCCCAGAGAAAGAACGTCAACAGAACAATATTCTCAGCGAAAAACCGCGAGATCTTGCGAGAAATTCATCGAAAAATCAGCAAGGATCAGTAGCCAGAATGAAGCATGGGTGCCATTTCTTCAGCATGTCATCGTGAAGAAATGGCACCAGCCCAATGCGTCACGCGCATTTCGCTCAATATCTATCAGATCAAACTGAGCTTTATCTTTTCATCGCTATAGCTGTTTGGTAAAACTGCCAACCGCCATATCCACTTTCTCGGCCCCTTTGCGAATATCACTCATCATTTGCCCCGCTTTGTTTGACAAAGTGAGTGTTTCAGATGCCTGAGACAAACCCTGTTCAATCAAATGAACCGCATTTCCCGTTAAGGTTAAATTCTCAGATACCACAGCAACAATTTCATCAGTGGTCTGGCTTGTCCTTGATGCGAGTTGACGGACTTCATCAGCCACAACGGCAAAACCACGTCCCTGTTCACCTGCTCTGGCCGCTTCAATGGCAGCATTCAGCGCCAGAAGGTTAGTTTGCGCCGCTATCCCATTAATGCTGCCCACCAACTCGTTAATTTTCTGAGATTGCTCATACAGTGCCTGGATACCTGCATTCGCTTTTTCCATCACTTTTGTTAACTCTTCCATTTTCTCTATGGTTGAATCAATAACTTGTTTGCCTTGCGTCGTCTGCTGACCGGTCTCTGTCGAGACTTCATGAGCAATGTCAGCGGCTTCCGCAATCGCAATCTCACGATTAATCTGCTCAGTAATCACGGTGGCAAATTTGACAACTTTATATAACTCACCATGCGCGTTATAAATGGGGTTGTAAGACGCTTCTAACCAAACGACATTCCCGTAGCTGTCGATACGTTTAAACCGGTCAGAGACAAACTCCCCTTGTCCCAGCCTTTGCCAAAACGCACGATATTCAGGAGAGTTGGCCTCTGAACTTTCACAGAAAATGCGATGATGCTGCCCGACAATTTTCGTTTTTTCATAACCCATAGACGCCAGAAAATTGCTGTTAGCATCAATAATAATACCGTCTAATGTGAACTCGATGACTGCCGTAGAACGGTGCAAAGCATTAATAAGATCCTCTTGCTCCCGGGACATTGCAATGGTTCTGGTAAGCTCAGAGGCATAAATAACAATATGCTTAATGCCGCCAGTCGTAGATAAAATGGGTTGAAGAATTGCCCTCAACCAGGCTTCTTCACCATTTCCTTTTAAAATTTGCAATGCACCATTCCAGTGCTTCCGCTGCCTGATTGCATCAGACATCAAATGAAAGTGACGAGTGTCCCGCGCCTGCAGAGGAACCAAATCAGCAATATGTTTACCTTTAATGTCTTCCAGCGGTAACAAAATATCATTTTGAAACAATGTGTTAGATGAAATTACATTCCCACCCTCGTCCAGAGTCAGTCGGAGCATATCAGAATCTATACTCTCTTTAACTTGCGATAATGCATATAGCTCTGCTTTCAGCTCATGGTTTTGTTGCTTTATTTTTCTGAAAAACATATCACTTGTCCTGCGAATCTTGTCATGGGTGAGTGAAGTAAAATTAGGGATGATACAAAAAAACCAGAACGATCGCTCTGGTTAAGAATGACACTGTTATTGTTTGGTAAGCTTTACGCTGATACGAGACATAGCCTGCCGCCAGTTAGTCTACCTGATTGTCAATGTGAGATCACACACTTTGAAAATTAACGTAAACCAATGATTTTAATAAGATTTATAGAAATTTCTCTTTGGTGATTTTTACCAACTAAGACATTAAAATTGAGCTCAAATGCTTTGAATATGTATGCTGGCCCAAACAGCGGGACAGGCATTGGGTACGAAATGGCTACCCTCTGCCATCGAAACAAATCAGATGGCGAGCGTTACGGATCATTTCGGGCTTTTCGGGGGTTGTTTGGCCTTGTCCGATCGTGCCGGACTGCCAGGCACCCACCATGATCCAACCTTGTCAGCTTCTGCTGTACGCTCTGCCTCAGTGAGATTGCGCGTACGGACAATGGAAAACAGCATTGAGCCGCCGATCAGAACGGCAGTGATCAATAACGCCAATTCCGTCGGAATGAGCTTAGTGCCGAAATACGCGTTCACCAGCATCTTCACTCCAACGAAGATTAGCACCAGTGAGAGTCCGTACTTTAGGTAATGAAAGCGGTGTATCACCCCCACCAACGCAAAATACAGTGCCCGCAAACCGAGAATGGCGAACACGTTTGACGTGTAAATAATGAATGGGTCGGTTGTGATAGCAAAAATAGCAGGAATGGAATCCAGTGCGAACACCACGTCGGTCAGTTCCACCAGCACCAGCGTAATGAACAAAGGTGTCATGTAAAGCAGGCCGTTCTGACGGACGAAAAAGTGCTGGCCGACAAAACCTGCCGTCACCCGAAAGTGTCGCCGCATGAACACTGCCACGCGGTTTTTGTCCAGATCCGGCGTCTGACTTACAGTGACCAGCATTTTGATGCCGGTAAAGACCAGAAAAGCGCCAAACAGATAGATCATCCAATGGAAGGTATCAATTACAGCTGTCCCTGCCCAAATGAGGCTCCCGCGCAAAACCAGAGCGAACAGCACGCCCCAGAAGAGCACCCGATACTGAGATTGAGGCGGCACCGAAAAATGCATAAAAATCAGCACAAAGACAAAAATATTGTCGACGCTTAAGCTCTTCTCAATAAAATAGCCCGTCAGGAACGCGTACCCTGCTTCCCGACTCATAAAAGCAAAGATCCCGGCCGCAAAAAGCAGCGCTAAAATGACATAGCCAAGACTAAGTAACAAAGCTTCACGTACTGCAATCACCCGGTCGCCCCGGTGCAGGACACCAAGGTCCAAAGCCAGCAACAAAATGACGAACAGGTTAAAACCGATCCACAGCCAAATCATGCCCATATTATTGCCCGGTCACCTTGAGGTTAAGATTGCCAAAGAGTGCCACCTCGGATTAAGTCATCAGTACTGTCATCACTAACGCCGAATAATTACGCACCCAAACTCGTCACCGAAAGTGTAGCGGGTGTTTGGCAACCGGGAGATCCATGTAGCCGCTTGTTAGCGGACGAACGCTTCAAGTGAACAGGGCATATTTTCAGGAAAAGGGAATAGTAAATGTCTGTTCACGATAATAACAACGACTGTGAAATAGTCATTTTTATTCACCTTGATTAAGACCGAGTTCTTTTTGTTTTTTCTTACTTAACCCTAAAGACACAATACGGTATGACTCTTTGAGGTAATATCTTAACGCTTCATCTTTTGTGCTGGCGGTATCGGTCTGCTGAATCCATTTCATCCCCCGCGAAGCCAGATAGGGCGCAGGTCTGAATCCGGGTTCATCTTTTAAGATATTAAAATTGAGCTCAGAGGCTTTGAAGGTGTATGCGGGCCCGCCCGGTTTGTCCCAGCCACCAATGGCGAAAACTTTACCGCCCACTTTCCAGACATGGGCGCCTCCCCACTGAACAACGTATGTCGTTGCGGGCAAAGAGCGGCAAAATGCATTGTATTCATCATATGTCACAGGAATAATCCTTTTCATTCATCATTGATGGCACCACTTCCCTTGGCCGTCCTGCCATTCATTATGGTCAAAGCCAATGGCCCTTAAAACATGTAACCCAGCCAATCGAGCTGCCCGGACTCCCAGTGTTTGCCACTAATGGGCTTAATAAAAAGATCATCAAGATGTTCAAAGGCAACACCGAAATTTTTATGCTCATGCAACCTCAGCCAAGCACTTGGTGCATGTATCTGCCTGAAGCCATTATTCGTGTAAAACTTAGTCAGATCAGAGACTAACACAATGAAATCGACATCCCGACTCTTCGAATATTCGCTGAGTTGCGACAACATAGCCGACCCGATACCCTGCCCCTGATGCGTTTTGGCTACGCAAAAATCGATAACACCAAGTACCTTAAATGCGCATCCCCCAACGCCAATAACACGATAGTCCAGCCCCAGGTAGCCCACTAACCTTTTATCTTTGTATTCCAGCGCGCGCATATGCGGTAACTGTTTGTAATATGAACGGGCAACTTGATGATCAGGAAATGCCTCATTCCGAAGCGCTGTTATCGCGGCATGCTCATCACTTGTTACGTCTAACTCAGGTTTGATGTTCACAGTTTACTCCTCAGAGACTGGCGGTCATGAACATTATGTTACAGACACAGAGGTTTTCTGCTGTTTTATCTGAAAGTTAGGACATAATTGGCAAAAAAAACGCCCCCGCTAATGCGGAGGCGGTGCTCAATGGAACAGCCATCTCATCAAAAATTATTTTGTGCCGGATTACTTTTTATAGTGCTCGTACACTTTATTAAACGCAGCGGCGAATTTTTCCATGTGCTGCTCTGAATAAACAGGGTGGGTATGGAACACAATCGAGCTGTCTCCCAGTTGTCTGGCCGCCTGGCAGTCCGTTAAGGTGTAATCAATCTGCCGGTGGGCCGGGTCGTTAAACGGGTAATTATTGGTGCCAAACCCATTTTGCTTCTGGAATGCATCTTCATTGTAAACTTCAGGCCAGGGCACCGGATAACCAGGTACACCTTCGGCATCAATGGCTTTGGTGAAGGTCTTGATGTCACAACTGAGCTGGCTCATATCCAGAACAAACGGTGCCCACCAGAAAGCATTGCCACGTACTTCATCATCAGCCGGTGCATGCGTAACTAAAGGGTGTTCCTTCAGTAACACAGTCAGGAAGCGGCCATTACGGATTCGCTGTTCCAATGCACTTGCCTTGAAGCGGGATAACTCCCTGATACCAATGGCAGACTGAATTTCTGTCATCCGATAATTAAAGCCAACCTGAGTATGGATGTAAGGCAATTTTTGTGAGATTTCAAACAGACCCAGTCTTTTGGCTACGTCGTAACCGTGATCGCGGAACGAGCGGCATTTCCAGACCAGATCTTCTGAATTAACGTACACAGCACCGCCTTCACCGCCTGTTGTAATGTGCTTGCTCTGACAAAAACTGAAGCAACCGGCATCACCAATAGTACCCAGGTAAGCCCCCTTGTATTTAGCACCCAATGCCTGCGCGCAATCTTCGATGACCTTTAAATCATACTTTCTGGCGATCGCCATGATAGCGTCCATATCGGTCGGCACCCCGAAAGTATGCACGACCACAATGGCTTTGGTTTTATCGCTGATTTTGCTTTCTACCGACTTGGGGTCAAGGGTATGGGTATGATCAACATCGGCAAATACAGGTAGCGCACCCGCTTGCAGAATAGAAAATGCGGTAGCAATAAAGGTATAGGACTGACAAATCACTTCATCACCCGAACCAATACCCAGTGCGGAAAATGCCGTATGTAAGGCTGACGTACCATTGGTGGTGGTGACGACATAACCATCGCCCAGATAAGCAGCTAAGTCCTTTTCAAAGGCCATTCCACGTTTGCCGGTCCAATAGTTAATTTCACCGGTTTTTAAGATGGCTTCAATATCATCCATCACGGATAAATCCAGGCTTGGCCAGGCTGGCAATGCCTCTGAAATGACAGGGCTACCGCCCAGAATCGCGAGTTTATTCATAATTATTCCTGCTTAAAGGTGTGATGCAAGCCAACGGGACAGTGCGCATATGGTTAAGGCCGGATTGGCGATGCCCAGACGAGGAAAAGCGCCAGGCCCAATGGCATACACGCCCGGCATGGCGGTTAATTCCAAATCGTTTGTTAAAGCAATATCACCGGTTCCGCCTATGGGGTGCGTACAGCTTTCGTGTTCGTACGAGCCGTAAGGGAAGATAAATCTCGTATATACATTGGATTGTTCCGTTTCACTCAGCGCTGCCAGTGCCTGCTCTATCTCGGTACTTTCTGTCGATCCGAAGAAAGCGCCCGATTGTTCTGTCGGTGTGTCAAACAACGGTACTAAGTCTGCGCTTAACTGCTCACTGGCAAATTTAACAATGCGTCTGGCAACACGGTTGTAGTTTTCAATCCCTGCCTCTGAATGGTGTGACTGAATTTCCAGCCTTGTCTGTCCCTGACTGTAATGACAATGGAGCTGGCTGAATTCAGACTGATGCGGGTTTTGCTCAATCACGGCCATCAGTAACAAAATGCGATCGCCGCTGTCGAGATTCGGTCGCTCAACCACAAAGATGTTGGCATTCAGGTCATGATGCTCGCTGAAACCATGCCACAACATTTCATGGCGGTATTGAGCAATGCGTTCACCTTGACCAATCTTAACGGCGATACCAATACAGTAATGATCGGTAACCTGTGCTGTGGTGGATTTTCCCAGCGATGTGGAAATAATCTTGTTATTCACCAAAGCCGATGCCGACAAAATACATTTATCGAACGGTAACGGATTCACAGTCCGCCCTTCCTGATCGATAAGAAAAAAACCTTCCGGTTTCTTTTCCACCTTGGCGACAGTCGCTCTCTCAATTCGGATCACCCCATCCCTGATAAAGGGTTCAAGCTGATATAAAGGACTGTATGACGAGAATGCTGCATTCTCGCCGACAACGGCCGCCTGAGGCGCATGAAATAAAGACATGCCAACCTGTTGCTGTCTGGTCATTTCCGGGTATTTACCGGTAAATTCCTTCTGCAGTTGGCTATACAGCCCTTCAGAGCCATTCAATCGCTGTTGCCAAACCTCAGGCCAGCTTGCCAGTGCCTGCGGTTCAAGCGGCAGCATGACCCCGTGATAACACAGCGAACGTCCTCCCAAACGTTCACTGATGCCACCGATGGCCCAATGTTCATCCGCCGTCCAGTGCACTTTCTTTTCATCCCCTTGCAAAACACGGGTATCGAAATGCACATGTTCTTTACGCAAATCCGGTCCGGCTTCATAAATCACCATCTTATTTCCCTGAATGGCGGAATAAAGCGCAAACTCAAGGCCAGACAGTCCCCCTCCGACTACACAAAACGTCGACATTTTCTCTCCTTAATTAAAGTCCCTTTCGGGCGAAAATTACCGTCTGTCAGCCAGGTATAAAATGGTCAACCCTAACAAACCAACAGCCGATGAAATAAATATGGTCATGCTGATATCAAAGAAATAATTACCCAGGAAGTAGACAACAGATGAAACCGAAGACGAGACAAAGAATGAAATCGACAGCAACGAACTGCCAACGCCTGGTCTTCCTTCAGCCAGCGATTGCAAAAATCCGATTGGGATACTTATCAGACATGCCGCTCCCAGCGCAATCAAAGGAATTAACAGATAAACATGAACGATATTCTGCGTCACAGACAACAGCATGGTAGACAATGAGAATATTACCGCACCCATAATTATTACACTGGATGTCTTCTTTTTCTGCGCTGTCTTAGACCAATAAAAAATAAAGAAAACCTCAAACACAGCAATGCCAGCTTCAAACGCCCCAATATCTGAATACTCCCCCTGCACCTGATTAACAATAATAAAAGGCACAGTCGCATCTAAGGTAAACAGCATATTGGTAACAAGTGATACGCTTATCAGTTTAATGATATTTGAAGCATGGAATACTTTAGAGATAGGTTCGGAAGACAACATGGATTTATGGCTTTCATTGACAAACTTTTCTTTAAAGTACAAGGTGAAGATCAGACAGCACATAATGCCAGAGAACAACCAGATAAAGATCAGCTGTTCTTTCTGAAGTGCTAACATACCAATCATACCCAATACCCCATCGAGTAGGTCGAGCGCAGTGCCGCATTTTCATTGTGCGCATTATCAGAGCCATCCACATTGCGCTTCGCCGCGGCATAACCAAAAATCAATGAGTTCAATACACAAAATACAGGCAGCAACAAACAATTAGCTAAAAAGTACGTATACTCGTTCGGCCAGACATAAAGTGTAATATTTCCAAACACACCACAGATACTGCAAATAATAATATACTTTACAAAACTACCTTCTTTATCTGACCGCATACCAAAGTAAATACTGAAGAAGGTAATGATTACTCCCGACAGTAGAATCACTAAACTGTAGTAAATCTCTTGCAGACCAATAACATCGACACCAAAAATATTTTTATAGGGATTTACAGCAGCATTTGCACTGGCAAACAGTAAAATGGCAAACACCTGTTTATTCATAAACAGAGAAACGGGCGAATCTGAGCGACCGAACGATTTTAAAATATTGAACATATAAAGCCTTTGTGTCGCACGCTCTAATAAGAACATGGTCAATTAAGGTGTAACTCTGAAATCCTGACAATTAATCGATAAGTCAGTTGGCGGGAGATTAAACACAAGAATATGTTTTTTATATCAACAAAAGAACTTCTCTCGAGTCACTTAATACTATTTAAAGAAACAAACAGAGCTCAACAATTAAAAGCGTGATCAAGAGTAGATACCAAAAAAAGAAGCAATAAAATATAACTCTCAGCCTGATCATCATCAACAACAAACCCTCCGACAAACCACCAATGGAAGCGACAATAATCTGCTTATCTATCAGATATGGCTACTTTATACCAAGAACAATAACACTGTTAGATCAGCCCATTAAAAATAGAGTTGTCATTAATTTCATTTGCAAACAAGCGTCATAAACCATGTACTTTTTCATAGAGAAAAAACACCAGGACAGACATAGAAAGGAGGAAAACCAAAAGGAAAGTCAGGCAGGGAAATCAGGACAGACACAGCAGGATACTATCGGGACAGGCACAGTGAAGCCCCAAGCTATCAGGACAGACACCAGATGAAACGATTAATGCTACGCGTCACAAGCGACTTATCGTCAGCGCCGCGTAACAATAAAGAATATGGAGAATACGCACTTTATTAATATGACAAGGCACTCTGCCGCTGGCTCAAAGCTTTTCAGTGAACTCGCCACAAGCTTCGCATTGATAGCCATGGCGGTAAAAAAACAAGGGAAAGCCCAGTAAAAGGAAAACGACAAATGCGGGTCGCTTTCCCTTTGTGTACGGCAGTAAATCATGGCTACCACAACGCGGACAGGCATCCGCTTCCCCGGAGAAGATATGACTGTCCTCGACAGCTTGTGACTCAACAGCTTGCGAGAAGTCGCAGCTCAAAATATCACGGGCTTGTTCAGCCTGTTGTTTCGCGACCATCAGGCGTACGCCACCCATCGCATTGGAATACAGCCACTGCACATTCACTGTATGCTCGTCAGCCAGATGGCTATGAATACCGGCAGCCTCAAGGCTGGCTTTCGCAATATGCGCTTCGTGGGGAAACGAAAAACGGGCAACAACTATCATGTATTCTTCCTTGTGCTTAACCAGACTGAGCGGTGCATGGCAGCACCGCGTTTCTTAGCCCCTGTCTACAGCTCCGCGCAACCGTTGCTAGCAATCTACGATAGTTTCGAATCCGCCATAAATAAGGCGCTTGCCATCAAACGGCATAGGGTTCAGATTCTGATCACAGATAGGATCTTTCATAAACAGAGCCATGCCTTCGTCTCGTGCCGCTTTTGAAGGCCATTGGATCCATGAAAACACCACTGTCTCACTGTCTTTACATTTAACTGCCATAGGAAAAGACGTGACTTCGCCATCTGGTATATCATCGCCCCAGGTTTCGACCACACGCTCGGCGCCGTACTTTTTAAAGACCTGTGCGGCTTCTGCGGCATGTTGTCGGTATTCCTCTCGTTTGTCTGTTGGCACAGCGCAAACAAAGCCATCAACATAACTCATGATCTTTCTCCTCTGCCTATGGTGCGTTACGCACCTCTGTGTCTTGATAACTCACGTTATTTTCGCCCTGCAACTCGCGTACCGGACGAATTTCTACGCTGCCGTAGCGTGCCGGCGGGATCTTACTGGCCATCTGAATCGCTTCGTTCAGATCCCGGACATCTAACAGGTAGAAACCTGCCAGCTGTTCTTTGGTTTCAGCAAACGGGCCGTCCGTAATGTCCACCTTGCCATTCCGAACGCGTAACGTGGTGGCCGCCTGGACAGATAGCAACGCCTCGCCTCCGATCATATAGTCACGCGACCGCAGGGATTCGCCGCAATCGATACACTCACGGTTGAGCGCATCCCACTCGTCTTGCGTAAGCGCCTTCATTACTGATTCGTCGTAATAGACCAAAGCTACATATTTCATTGCCCTGATACTCCTGTCTGATTTCAGAAGCCTGCTACTGCTGGCTGTCGTCGCCTGGTAACATCACCATCCAGCCCATGCCAAACTTATCCGTTACCTGGCCATATAAAGGTGACCAGAAGGTTTTATCCAGCGGCATACGAACCGAACCACCGTCTGCCAGCGCATCAAATACACGACGCGCTTCCGCTTCGGAGTCAATCGTTAATGCCAGATTGAACCCGGTAAACGGCCCCTCGTCACCACAGCCGTCTGAGGCAAAAAGTGTCATATTTCCGACCGTAAATTCGCAGTGCATCACCTTGTTTTCAAAGCCGGGAGGTAACATACCCTCGGGCACAGGATCCGGGCTTTCATTAAACCGAAATAGCATGACCACACTGGCGCCAAGGTGTTTCTGGTAATATTGCAGCGCCTCATCACAGCAGCCAGAGAAAAACAGATAGCAGTGTGATTGCGCTTTTTGCATCGCAAGTGTTTGCCTTAACTGAGTTTCTTGTGCACGAGCCGATCCGTCGCTGTCGATTTCAGCAAAATCGTCCATTTCATAAAAAGGGCGGATTTCAATGTCGGACGCTTCTTCCATCGGGTTCGGACATTTTTTAACCCATTCAACGGCTTCGTCCATTGAGCTGACATTCCAGACCCAATAACCGGCCACTAGCTCATTAGTTTCGGCAAATGGCCCTTTGGTCACGGTACGCTCACTGCCCTTAAAACGTACGCGAATGCCTTCACTGCTGGGTTTTAAACCGTCGCCCGATGCCATGACGCCGGCTTTCACCAGAGTTTCGTTGAACTCGCCCATGGCCAGTAACAACTCCTGGGTTGGCATCTTGCCGGCTTCCGAACTTTCACTGGCTTTCACAATTACCATGACTTTCATTGCGCTTCTCCTGTCTGTGTATTCAGGTTGATTTAAGAGCGGCTTCTTTTTGCTCTCTACACAATAGTCGAGTGAACCTTCAGAAAATCGACAACGCGTGAAAAATTTTTTGATCTTTTGACTGGTAACTATTTAAGGTGTTGTCAGCAGTGCCAACTTTCGTCTGAGAATGCGCTGTTCCGGGGCTTGCTGAGTCAGGCTCAGTGCGCGCTCAAATGCTGAGATAGCTTCTTGCACCCGACCGGCCCGGCTGAGCAATTCGCCATAGGTCGCATAGGTGAGGTGATAGGTTTGGAGGACTTTTTGTTCAAGCAGATTTTCAACGATCTCTATCCCTGCCTGCGGACCATCACGCATCGCCACGGCGACAGCCCGATTGAGTTCAATGACTGGCGAGGGCGCCACTTGAAGCAGCAGGGAATAAAGCGACACTATCCGGGCCCAATCGGTGCTGGCCATATCCGCCGCCTGAGCATGGGCCGCCGCAATCGCGGCCTGTAATGTGTAATAGCCAATATTTCTGGTTTCCAGGGCACTCTGTACTAAGGCAATCCCCTCTTCTATCAGAGCGGCATCCCACAACCTGCGATCCTGATCTTCCAGCAATACGATGTCGCCTTGCTGATCCGTTCGGGCGCCTCGGCGGGATTCATTGAGCAGCATCAGCGCCAGCAAGCCAGACACTTCAGCATCGGGCAGCAAGGATCTCACTAAACGCGCCAAACGAATGGCTTCCGCCGTCAGCTCGGAACGTGTGACACGCTCCCCCGCCGACGCAGAGTAGCCTTCGTTATAGACCAGATAGATGACAGACAGCACGGATTCAATTCTGTCCGGCAGCTCAGTTTCTGAAGGCAGTTGAAAGGGAATGTTCGCTTCGCGGATTTTTGCCTTACCCCGCACAATGCGCTGGGCCATGGTGGATGGCGACGTCAGAAAGGCACTGGCAATTTCTTCCGTGGTCAAACCACACACTTCCCTCAGCGTCAGCGCGACCTGCACTTTGGCATCTATGGCCGGATGACAGCAGGTAAAGATCAACCGCAGCTGATCGTCTTCAATCACCTGATCATCGAATTCGAATGGGCTTTCAGTGTCAGAGCGGATAAAGGATGTGTCATTGGGAGCATCGAGCAGCTCTGAGACAATCTCGACTTGCCGTTTTTGCCGGCGCAGATGATCGATAGCTTTGAAGCGTCCGACAGACACCAGCCAGGCACTGGGGTTATCAGGAATCCCCTCTTTCGGCCACTGAGTTAACGCCGTGCTGAACGCATCGTGCAGCGCCTCTTCTGCGAGATTAAAGTCACCCAGCAAACGAATTAAGCTCGCATACACTTTACGGGCCTCGTTGCGATACAGGTTCTCTACTTTGCTTTGTACTGCTTCGCTTGTTACAGGTGATTTCATTCGTCTCTCTCGCGCTGTTCGGTTTCCTCTGAGCAGTCTGAAGCGGGCGTTTGCAGCACTTCACGACATTGCCCACTCCACGGCTTTGGCGGCATGGATGGCCGTCGTGTCGTACAGAGGGATACCAGCATGCTCCTGAGAGATTAACATGCCTATTTCAGTACACCCCAAAATAACAGCATCAACCCCAGCCAGCTCTAACGCATGGACGATACGAATATACTCATGACGAGATGTCGCATTAATATTACCCAGGCAAAGTTCGTTATAAATGATGTCATGAACCTGCTTTCGATCTTTTTCGCTGGGTATGACAACCTCAAGACCGTACTTTTCCGACAAACGATCTTTATAGAAAGATTGCTCCATTGTAAAAGCGGTGCCTAATAGACCCACCTTGCTGATCCCGTCTTTTACGAGCTCTTCGCCAGTGGCATCAGCAATATGAAGCAGGGGAATACTGATGCTCTGTTCTACCTCTGGGACAACTTTATGCATGGTATTCGTGCAGATCAACACGAAGTCGGCCCCCGCAGATTCCACACTTTTTGCCGCATCAACCAGTATCTCAGCCGCACCTGTCCAGTTGCCGCTGTGCTGTAATTTTTCAATAGGAGCAAAATCAACACTATGAAGAAAGATTTTAGCTGAGTGGAGACCACCCAACGTATTTTTTACACCTTGGTTAATTTTCCGATAGTACCCGATCGTACTTTCCCAGCTCATTCCGCCTATCAGCCCAATTGTCTTCATGCGCTCTCACCGCTCCCTGAATATAGTCCTGTATCAAAAAATACGCGGACAGACACAACAAATGAATCACTCAGCCTGTTTAACGTGCCTGTCCTTGTTAGTAGTTCTTGTTAGCACTGTATAACATGTCTGTCCCTGTAATCCGCAAGCAATCAAAACCGATAGCTCAATTCAATCATGTGGAAATCAGCCCCTGTTGTATCAGATCCATTCACACCAGCATCGGAATAATGGAGAAAACGATAGCCTAACCCCAGATTGTTAAACAGCGGCACACCAACGCCAAAAGTCAGGGCAAACTGGAAAGGCCCGCCATAATCTTGCACTCCAAAGCGATACTTACTTAATAGTGCCCCACCGGCTCCTAAATCCAGCGTAAACCTGCCGTTTTCACTGCCCAGGGTCAAGTCGGGGATAGCAGAGACAACAAAAGCATTTCCCCCGGTCGCCTGCAGCATTCCGGCACTCACCATCAAGCGCGTGCCCATTCCCCAACCTGAAGTGGAATAATCTTGCCATGGTAAGCTGAAGTTCGCCGCCAGGTCGTACACCTCAAAATCCTCCGGCGCATCATCTCCAAGTAATGTCTGCTCTGAAACACGGGCGCGAATACTGAGGCTCTGTAATTTCAGCTCTTCCGGGTAGCTCTGGCTGGGGCAGGAAAGGCAACAAATGGCGATCAACATCCGTCTTAGCGATACTAAATGGCGATGAGAACCGATCACAGATCTACCAGAGGATCTACCAGGACAGACATCAGTTCTACAAGGACAGACAGGTGAAGAAAAAAACAACTTCATCAATTTCAGGAGATTCTGACCCAGATCCCCACTTCGTGATTTGCTCCTTTTTTCGGCCAGCACAGACGTATACTGTACATTCATCCAGTTCAATTATTGTGACTCCCAATGACGACAGCACGCAGCCAACTTATCAGTATAGAAGCTACGCCCTACTACCATTGCG